>JBPCWF010000396.1:0-2653 GCA_051009775.1 Hyphomicrobiales bacterium
CAGGTCGGCGAGATCCTGACGCTGCACCGCGGACTGAGCACGTCGCGGGCGCGGGACCGGGTGGTCGAGCTGCTCAACAAGGTCGGCATCCATAATCCCGAGTCGCGGCTGCAGGACTATCCGCACCAGCTCTCCGGCGGGCAGCGCCAGCGGGTGATGATCGCCATGGCGCTGGCCAACGAGCCCGACCTCCTGATCGCCGACGAACCGACCACGGCGCTCGACGTGACGATCCAGGCGCAGATCCTGGAGCTGCTCCTGTCGCTGCAGCACGAGCTCGGCATGGCAATGCTGCTGATCACCCACGATCTCGGCATCGTGCGCAAGATGGCCAACCGGGTGAACGTCATGACCCAGGGCAAGATCGTCGAGCACGGCCAGACCGCCGGGGTGTTCGACAACCCGCAGCATGCCTATACCCAGCATCTGCTTGCGGCCGAGCCCAAGGGCAAGCCGCCAGCCAGCGACGATCGCGCGCCGACGGTGATGGAAGCCGACAATCTGCGCGTCTGGTTCCCGGTCAGGCGCGGGCTGCTGCGCCGCACGGTCGACCATATCAAGGCGGTCGACGGCGTCTCCATCACGGTGCGCGAGAGCCAGACGCTCGGCATCGTCGGCGAATCCGGCTCCGGCAAGACCACGCTCGGCCTGGCGCTCCTGCGCCTGATCTCGAGCAAAGGCCGGATCGCCTATGTCGGCAATGCCATCGACGGCTACAACAACAAGCAGATGCGCCCGCTGCGGCGCGAAATGCAGATCGTGTTCCAGGACCCCTACGGCTCGCTGTCGCCCAGGCTGTCGGTCGGCCAGATCGTGTCTGAGGGCCTGAAGGTTCTCGGCGGCAATCTGAGCTTCGAGGAGACCCGCGAGCGCGTCACCCGGGCGCTCATCGAGGTCGGTCTCGAACCTGAAGCCCAGGACCGCTATCCGCACGAGTTCTCCGGCGGCCAGCGCCAGCGCATCGCGATTGCGCGCGCCATGGTGCTCGAGCCCAAATTCGTCATGCTGGACGAGCCGACGAGCGCGCTCGACATGTCGGTCCAGGCGCAGATCGTGGACCTTCTGCGCGAACTGCAACAGCGCCACAAACTGGCCTATCTGTTCATCTCGCACGACCTCAAGGTGGTGCGCGCGCTGGCCAATGAAGTGGTCGTCATGCGCCACGGCAAGGTGGTCGAGCAGGGCTCCTCAGACGACATATTCGACCGTCCGCAATCGGACTACACCAAGGCGCTGATCGCCGCCGCCTTCAGGCTCGAAACCGCGCCAGAAGGCGTGGTCGCCACGTGAGCGGCATGGCGTTTCTCTATCTGCTCGACGGCTGGGACCCGAAGATCTGGCTGCGCGAGATGCAGCATCTGGACACCTCGCTGGACTTGCGCGTCTGGCCGGATGCCCGGCGCGTAGAGGACATCGAATACGCCCTTGCCTGGAAACCGCCGACCGGCGTCCTGAAGGGCTTGCCCAATCTCAAGGCGATCTTCTCGCTGGGTGCCGGCGTCGATCATATCTTCCTCGACACGGACCTGCCCAAGGACGTGCCGATCGTGCGCGTGGTCGATCCGAACCTGACCATGCGCATGAGCGAATATGTCGTGCTCCATGTGCTGTGGCACCACCGCCGGCAGCGCATCTACGACCATTTCCAGAGCCAGCAAAAATGGCACGAACTCAGGCAGGCGGCGGCGAGCGAGACCCGCGTCGGCATCATGGGGCTCGGCAAACTCGGGCTCGACGCCGCGCATAAACTCAAGATGCTGGGCTTCGCCGTCGCCGGCTGGAGCCAGTCGCGCAAGAATATCAAGGGCATCGACAGTTTCAGGGGCCGCGGTGAGCTCAAGGCGTTCCTCCACCGCACCGACATCCTGGTCTGCCTGCTGCCGCTGACCAAGGACACCCGCGGGTTGCTCAACGGCGCGGTGTTCAAAGACCTGGCGAAGGGCGGGGCGGGCGACGGACCGGTGCTGATCAATGCCGGACGCGGCGAATTGCAGGTCGAGGCGGACATCGTGACGGCGCTCGACAAGGGCCATCTCTACGCCGCAACCCTCGACGTGTTCGAGGAGGAGCCGCTGCCCAAGGACAGCCCCCTGTGGACCCATCCGCGCGTCACCATCACACCGCACAACGCGGCGGTCTCAGACCCGCGCGCCATCAACGGCTACATCCTGCGCCAGATCAAACGGCACCGGGCGGGCGAACCGCTCGACAATGTGGTCAACCGGTCGAAGGAATACTGAGCGCGAAGCGGAATTTCGGGACCCATTCCGTGGAATCGGACCTCGGTCACCAGAGTTGTGCATCCATCACCGCGAAGCTCCGATCGCATGTCGGACACCTGCAGCGACCGAACAGGTTGCGGATTTTCTCGGCCGTCTCTTGCTGCTTCGTGTGCCGGGCGGCACCGTAGAGCCATTCGTAAGCGTTCGCCGCACTGACATCCCCGGCCCATGTCAACGTGGGCGGCTGCGCTGGCACGACGACAGCGGATGGCTCGACGCCCTCGTCACTCTCCGTGAAGTTGATCAGCACGTCTTCGCTCAACGTCTCCAGTTCCCTCCGACTCAGTTCCTTCATTGCCCGGACGCGAAACGGCGCGCTGGCGGTGTCAAAGTGAAGGCCGTCGGCGCAGTGCGGGCACTTGGCCCATACC
>JBPCWF010000397.1:0-3036 GCA_051009775.1 Hyphomicrobiales bacterium
GTTGTCCGCCACCAGCAGCTTACCGTCTTCGCTGCGCCAGCGCGGCCGATCGATCGCGTCGGCCAGCGAAACACCTTCGATCGCCGTCCCGGCGAGGATTTGCAGCAAGGTCTGAACCTGGCCGTCCGCGCCCGGTGTCGCAAGAGCAACCGTGTCGCCGCCCTTCTCGACCAGGATGGGGGCGAGGGTATGGACCAGCTTCTTGCCGGACTCGGGATGATTGGGCGCCGCCGTGAAGCCTTGCGCCCTGTTGTTCAGGACGAAGCCGCCTTCCGGCACGTAGACGCAGGACCCGAAGTGGTCGAATACGCTGATGAGCGAAGATGCGACGAGGCCGTCGTCGTCCGCGACGGCGACGCCCGCGGTATGCAGATAGGCCCGCGGTCCGCGGCGCAGTGAGGCCTTGTCGAAATCTGGTGTCAACGTAACGCCCAGCAGTGTGTCTCCATCGCCGACCCGATCGCGATGTCCGAACGCCTCCTCGGTGAGTTCGACGCAGACGTGGTCCAGCTTGTCCGCCGGTACTTCGCCCAGGCGCTCAAGAGCGCCCAGACACATGGCCAGAAGCACGCCCTGCGTCATTGGCGGCTGGACATGAACCGTGCCTCCGTTCCACTGCACCGAAACCGGTTGACGGATTTCGGTGTCGTGGGCTGCGAGATCGCCGGCCGTCAGCAGTCCGCCCCTGGATGTGACCGCGCGCTCAACCGCGTCGGCCATATGGCCCGTGTAGAAGGCTTTCGAGCCATCCGCGGCGATCGCGCTCAGAAGATCGGCCAATTCCGGTTGGGCGATCTGACCGTCAGCACATCCGGTTCGGCAAACCACCCAGTCATCCGCACCGCCGGCACTCAGGCGTGCGCTTTGTTCCAAGACCGCCGCCCTCACGCTGTCGGGCAGTCTTACACCCGTGTCTGCAAGTTGGATTGCCGGCCGAAGGCATTCCTTGAGCCCCGCTTTGCTCCATTTGCCGCTCATGGTTTCCCAGGCATGGACGATGCCCGGAACGGTGATTGCCAGTCCTCCGTCCGAAACGGTCGAGAAGGATGGGTCGGACGGTGCTGCGCCCGTGCCGTTCACCGCCGTGACCTTGCCGTCGGATTCGACAATCTGGACCAGAGCGTCGCCGCCCAGACCGCAGGCTTCGGGCGTTACCACACACAAAACAGCCTGCGCCGCCATCAGGGCATCGACTGCGTTGCCGCCGGCAACGAGGAGCTCCTGGGCCGCCGCGACGGCCAGGGGATGGGCGGCGGATATTGCGCCGCGTTCGCCATGCAGGACGGGGCGGGCGCGTGTTGCGGGAGCTGAGTGTGACATTGCAGGCCTGACCGGAAGAATTGCTTAGGTGGGGTCAGTGGTCTCGCAGGAGACGGCCGAACCCCGATATGCGGTCATCGATGCCAGAAAGCCTCAGGCAATGCCAGAAGCTTGCCTGATTGCTGCACAGAACGGGTTTGCCGGTCGTGCGCTCGACCTGTTCGACGATGGCGAGCGATCGCAGCGCACCGCAGCTCAGAAAAATGGCCTCCACATCGGGACGGTCGAGCGATTGCGCGAACGCCGCCAGGGAGGCGGGCGAAACTTTGTTCATGTCGGTGTCGGTCAAAAGACCGAGCCCTTCTATGACCGAAACCTCAAAACCTCTCGCCTCGAAATAGTCCCGCTCCAGCGCGTCGATGTCGGACGTGTAGGCGGTTCCGATGGCAATGCGCCGCGTGCCCAGGGCCTCAAGCGCCTGGACGACGCCGGTCAGGAGCGTGGTGCCCCGGACGCCCGTGCGGCCATGTTCGATCTTGCGGCGGATCGTCTCTTCGCCGATGACGAAGCTGCCGGATGTGCAGTTGTAGCAGACGACGCCGACATCGTCGCGGCCGGGCAGGAAGCCGCTCAGGGCGTCGTCCAGATCGTGCTCCATCCGGGCCAGATTGGCGATTGTGCAGTCGGTTTGCATGCGCATATGGGTGAAGCTCAGGCCGACGCCGTCCGGGCGCATGGAAAACATCTCGCCCTCGGTCAGACCGGCATTTGCGACGCAGACAAAGCCGAGGCGTCCACGAGGGTAGGGGCCGGCGTCGAACTCGATGCCGGGATTGCAAGTCTTTGCGCTCCGCGCATCTGCTGAGTTGGTCATCTAGTTCCTCGCGGTCATGACCTCCGGCAGCCACAGGGCCAGCTGCGGAAACAGCGCCAACAGTATCACGCCGCAAATCATCATGAGAAACATCGGCAGCGTTGCCAGCGACACGAAGCCGATGCTGCGGTCGGTCATGCTCTGGGCCAGGAACAGGTTGAAGCCTATGGGCGGGGTGATCAGCGCCATTTCGCCGACCAGCACCACGAACACGCCGAACCAGATCAGATCGATGCCGGCAAGCCGGACCAGCGGCTCGATCATCGCCATGGTCAGGACGATCATGGAAATGCCGTCGAGGAAACAGCCCAGGAAAATATAGAACAGGGTCAGGATCGCGATCAGCATTCCGGGCGTGAGCTCGAGGCCGCCGATCCACTGGGCCAGGCCGCGCGGCATGCCGGTGAAGCCCATCGCCAGGGTCAGGAACGCGGACCCGGCGAGCAGCAGCATGATCATGGACGTGGTCTTGACCGTGCCGAGCAGCGCGGCGGTGATGGCCTCGCGCGACAGCGAGCCCTGCAATGCCGACAGGATCAAGGCGCCGATGACGCCGAGCGTGGCCGCCTCGGTCGGCGACGCCAGGCCGACATAGATCGAACCGATGACCATCACGATCAGTCCGACGACGGGCGCGAGCTGACCGATGCCGCGGATGATTTCGGGCAGGCTAGAGCGCTCTTCGCGCAGCTTGCGGCCCTGTTCGGAGATCAGGCCCCAGCCGATGATATATGCGATGAACAGAAGGGTCAGCATCAGCCCCGGAATGATGCCGGCGATGAACAGGCGCCCGATCGATTCCTGAACGGTGACGCCGTAGATGATCATGGTGATCGACGGCGGGATCAGAAGCCCGAGCGTGCCGGCGCCCGCAAGGGTTCCGATCGACAGGGACTCCGGAT
>JBPCWF010000398.1:0-3349 GCA_051009775.1 Hyphomicrobiales bacterium
CTACGATACCCCGCGCAATGCCGTCCGAAGCTTGCTTGGTGAGTTCCGCAACGTATCGCGTCTCGCCGACCGAGCGCAGTGCTGCAGGGCCATCTTCGTAGTATTTCTGCTGGCACTCCACAAACACGGTGCCGACCACATTGTGGCCGCCCATCAGGTCCTGTCGGAATTCCTCCAGCAGATAGCGGCTGCCGGGATGCTCCCAGAAGTGGTGGTGCGGGTCGCAAATGGCCAAACCCGGCTCGAGGGCTTCCTCGGTCGTGAGCGCAAGCCACTCGTCGCGATCGCTCATGGCCATCGGGGCGGCTGGGTCAGAAGCCGAGCTCGAGCTTGAGCTTGCGGTCGGCGATCTGCCAACCGTCGTCCGTGCGCGTGACGACATCATCGTAAACGCCGCTGGTGACCAGTTTGATCTCACCGTTCTCGGCCGAGGTGACCACCACGGTCGACAGCACACGTGCTCGATCGTCACCCTCCTCCTCGAAAATAAAGTTCGAGATAGTATGGCGACGCATGTCGGTCTGTGAATCCAGGGTTGCCTTCATCAGGCCCATGATTGCTTCACGCCCGTCGAAAGGGCCGAAGGTCTGTCCGTCCACGATTGTGACCAGCATGGTCGCTTCCGGCGCGAAGCACCGCTCCAGCATTTCAATGTCGCGTTCGTCGAATGCGTACGCGGCACGTCCGAGCAGTTCATGAATTTTCAACTTTTCTGTTACTTCCATCTCTAGTTACCGATTTGATTGCGAAACGTCTGATCACTCACCCTTCGCCAGCCGGGCGATAGAGTCGTGGAACAGGCGACGAGCCTGAGTCAGCTGCAGTCGGCTGTCGAAATAGGTGGCGGTGCGCAGGCCGATGAGAATGGCGTAGGCCAATTCCGCGGCATCTTTGGCATTTCGGCGACTTTCACCGGAAAGCGATTCGAACAGATCAGTCAGGTAGGCTTTGCACTGACGATCCAGTCGCGTCTTCATCTGGCGCAACGTATTGTCGTGAACCGCCGCGCCGAAGCATTCGAGCATGAAACCGATTTCGGACCGCGTCAGGCCCTTGCCGGCGAAGAACAGGTCGGTGAGCAAATCGATCTGGCGCTCCGGCGGTTCGTTACGGAATCCTTCGATTCGAGTCAGCAACAGGTTGGCGACCTTGTCGAAATAGTGCTCCAGGATGGCGTCCTTGCCCGGAAAAAAGTACAGCAGATGGCTGGCGCTCATGCCCGCCGCGCTGGCGATATCCTTCAGGGTGGTCTTGGAATAACCCTTCTTGATGACGCAATCGTGCAGAGCGGCGAGGATGCGCGCGCGGCGCCGCTCTCCGCGCGAGCCCGTGGCCGCCCCTGTCGGTGTCCGCTTCAATTGTTGCTTGCTGCCCATCGACTAAAGCTTTGACGATTCCCCGCCGTCGATTACGCACACGGAGCCGGTAATGAACGAGGACTTTGGCGAGGCCAAATAGCAGACCAGGGGACCGATCTCCGCAGGCTCGCCCATTCGGTGCTGCGGTATCTTGGCCAACCTGCGTTTGAGGATCTCGGGTGATTCCAGCACCGCACGCTGCGCGTCGGTCTCGAATGCGCCGGGCGCGATGGCATTGACCTGCACACCTTTGGAAGCCCATTCCGCCGCGAGCGCCTTCGTCATCTGCAGCAGCGCACCCTTGGAAGACGAATAGGCCACCAGGATGGGCTTGCCGAGGATACCTGATGTAGAGGCGATGTTGATGATCTTGCCTGAGCCCTGCTCCAGCATGTGGACGCCCGCGGCGCGCGCCAGCGCCGCAGGTCCAATGACGTTTACCGCCATGACCTTTTGCCACAGCGCATCATCCTGCTCCACAAATTTGCCTGCCGGCGCGATACCCGCGTTGTTGACGACGATATCGATGCGGCCAAAACGTTGAATGGCTTTGGCCGGCAGCCGGGCTACGGCCGCCGCATCCTGCATGTCGCATTGCACCGCCTCGATCCGCGCCGGGTCCCGAGCTGCCAGCTCTTCGAGCTGGTCGCTGGATCTCGCCGCGGCCAGAATGTTGACGCCCTGCTCATGCAGCGCCTCTGCCGCTGCCCGACCGAGGCCACGGCTGGCACCGGTCACGATGGCCGTTCTTCCCTCGAGTTCCAGATCGATCATCCGCTTATTCTACTGTCCCGTGGATGGATGGAGCTGCTTGGCGATGGACTGCCGCAGGACTTCCGATGCGCCTTCGTAGATCCGCATCGGCCTGGCCTGGCGGTAAAGGCGTTCGATCTTGCTGTCTCGAACCAGCCCGAAGCGCCCCATCATTTGAACACAGCGGTCGGTCACGCGGCCAGCCATCTCGCTTGCCGCCAACTTGGCCATCGATGACCAATGCAGCGAAGCCGCCGGGTCATGCACGGCCTCGGAGGCCGCCTTGTAAGTGAGCAGCCGGGCCATCTCGATTTCGGTCGCGCAGTCCGCCAGCATCTGCGAGACGGCGCCGAGGCGGGCCAGCGGTCGGCCGAACTGCACACGTTGACTGGTGTGCCGCAACGCCTCATCCAGAGCCGCCTGGGCCAGGCCAACCGCAGCGCCGGCAACCGATACTCTGAACACGCCGAGGGTGGCCAGCACCAGGTCGAACCCCCCACCCGGCTCGCCCAGGCGCGCGTCCGCCGGGAGTTTCACGTTGTCGAAGCGCATTTCTCCCAGCACGTGCGGCGCGATGATCTCCGGCGTCGGCGTAACGGAAATCCCCGGGGAATCTCCCGGCACGAGCAGAAGGCTGTAGTCCTCTCCTTCGCGGGCCAGGACCAGGTAGAGAGCGGCCGCTCCTGCATTGGAGATAAAGGACTTGTCGCCGTCCAGTCGGAGACTCCGACCTTCGGGTGTGACCCGGGTCTTCAACGCTTTCAGGTCCGACCCGGTTTCGAGCTCGGTCAAGGCCAGAGCCGCCAGGTCCTCGGCTGCGGCGACGCGCGGCAGCCAGCGCTCGCGCTGCTCGTCACTGCCCGCCACCGTGATGGCGTAGCTACCGATGCCCTGCAGGGCGAACAGGGAATCCGCGTGCGCGGAGGTGCCCATCAGAATTTCACGGACCAGGCAGATGGCCAGCGGGTCCGGTTTTTCAAAGACACCGCCAAATTGTTTGGGCACCATCAAGCGGCTCAGGCCGCTCCGCCGCAGAGCGTCGAGCACGCCGGGATGAACTTGACTCATCTCGTCGGCTTCGACCGCAAGGGGTTCGATTTCCCGGGCACACGCACGCGCCTGGTCCTGGATCTCGACGTACGCGGGACCTGGTTTGAAATTCATTGTTTGGGGGCCCGGCCTTCGAACTGAGGACGGCGTTTTTCCATGAACGCGGAGGCACCCTCGATCATGTCGTG
>JBPCWF010000399.1:0-3805 GCA_051009775.1 Hyphomicrobiales bacterium
GCATGCACCCGACGGCGCGCACGCGGATTTCGACCTCAACGCGCTGTTCAAGCACGAGCGCCGCATCGTCGGCTCCTATTCGGGCGCGCTCAGCGAACAGAAGCGGATCTTCGAACTGATCCGCGACGGCGCGCTCGATCCGTCGCCGCTGGTGACCCACACCATGCCGCTTGACGACTTCGCCCATGGCGTTTCGCTGGTGGTCGAACAGAAGGCGCTCAAGGTGCTGTTCACGCCGTCGCGGGCGGCTGGGGAACGCTCATGAGCCTGCCCGCGACCATGCAAGGGGCGATGCTGCTCGGCCCCGAGGAGATCGAGATCCGGGAGGTTCCGGTACCGGTGCCCGGTCCGGGCGAAATGCTGCTCAAGGTCGAAGCGGCGACGACCTGCGGAACCGACGTCAAGGTGTTCCGGCGCGGCGGCCATCCGCGCATGCTGACCGTGCCGACCCTGTTCGGCCATGAGATGGCGGGCCGGGTCGCCGCCACCGGCGCCGGTGTGACGCGGTTTGCGGAAGGCGATGCCGTCGTCGTCGCAAACTCGGCGCCGTGCCTCGGCTGCGAACCGTGCCGGCGGGGCCGAGAGAACCTGTGCGAGGACCTGCATTATCTGAACGGCGCCTTCGCCGAATACCTGCTCGTGCCGGCGCGCTTCGTGGAGCGTAACACCCATCCGATACCGCAAGGCCTCGGCTTCGAGCGTGCCGCCCTGGCGGAGCCGCTCGCCTGTGTTCTGCACGGCATCGATGCCTGCGAGCTCGACAGATATGCCGCCGGCGGCCCGGTCGAAGTAGCGCTGTTCGGCGCCGGGCCGATCGGCCTCCTGTTCGTCGCCGCGCTCGCGATCGAAGGCCACCGGGTGATCCTGGCAGATCCCAATCCGGGCCGGCTCGAGGTCGGCGCCGCGCTCGGCGCCGCCAAGACGGTGGAGATCGCCCGGGGCGGCGGTCAGGCGGAAGTAGTGCGTGCGGAGACTTCGGGTGCCAAGGGCGCCTGGATCGCGGTCGACGCGTCGGGCGTGCCGGAGGTCTGGCTCGACGCCATCGCCTGTGTCCGGCCGGGCGGCCTGGTCAATCTGTTCGGCGGCTGCGCGCCGGGCACGTCGATCCCGCTCGACACCCATCTCGTCCATTATTCCGAGATCACGGTCAAAGGCGTTTATCACCACCGCCCGGACACGTTTCGCCGGGCGCTCGGTCTGCTCGCGGACCCGGCGTTCAAGGCCGACCTTCTGCTCTCCGGCGTCAGGCCGATTGCCGCCGTGGAGGATGCGCTGCGGGCGATGATGCGCAAGGAAGCACTCAAGATGGTGATCAGGAACGAAGCCGCCGACGCCTGAGCGTGCGCGCCGCTCACCCGGTCTCGCTCGGCACCGCGAAGATCTCACGCTCGCCGTCGACCCCGCGCAGGGCATGGCTGCCGATGGATTCGAGCGGGCAGGACACGCTCCCGGCGAAGGCCTGCGAGGCCAGGACCGGGTGTCCGACCGCCTTGGTCAGATCCTCGATCCGCGTCGCTTCGTTGACCGCGGAGCCGATGATCGTGAAGTCGAGGCGCTGTTCGGTGCCGACATTGCCATAGGCGAGATCGCCGCGGTGCAGCCCGATGCCGAAATGCAGGGGCTCCTTGCCGTGGACCGCGCGGTCGGCATTAAGGGCGGCGAGGGCGCCGCGCGCGCACTTGGCCGCGGCAAGCGCGCTCATGCAGGCCTCGGGTTTGGGATGGTCCGGATCGTCGATCGGAAAGATACCCAGCACCGCATCACCGATGAACTTGAGCACCTCGCCGCCATGCTCGATGACCGCTCCGGCGACCGCATCGAAATAATCGTTCAGCATGGCGAGATACTCGTCGCGTGGCAATGCCTGCGCCAGCGCCGTCGACTGACGCAGGTCGGCGATCCAGATGACGGCGTGCATGTCTTCGCGGTCGCCGCGCTCGACCCGGCCTTCCCAGACGCGCCGCCCGGCATTGCGGCCGAGATAGGTGCGCAGCAGACTGACCGCCGATGTCCGGTGGGCGTGGGCCTCGAGCTGGCGCGCCAGGTTGGGCAGGATCTCATAGAGATGGCCGAGCTGCCTGGTGCTGAACCCGCCGGGCGCATCCGACACCATGGTCAGAATGTTGATCTGGCCGTCGGAGAATTTCAGCGGCAGGGCAACGTAGTCTGTGGCACCCTCTTCGACCAGATCGTGCAGAACCGGATAGTCGAGCCGGGGGTCCGGCCCCTCCAGCCTGCGGCGCACGCCACCCTCGCCCTCGACGATGGGGGCAAACGGGCTGTTGAGATATTGCTCCGACCGGCGAACGCCGTGGGTGGCCTCAAACACTTCAATCTCGTCGGAGTTGCGCCGCCACGTGTAGCCGATAGCGAAAAGCTGAGGATTGAGGGTCCGGATCAGCAGGCGCAGGCGTCCGACCGGCACGCCTTCTGAGACGAGCAGCCGGGCAAAGCGGGCGAACAGATCCTTGGACGAGGACGCCTTGGAGGCGTCGGTGATGAGCCAGCCGACGAAAGGATTGTCTTCCACCGGCTCCATGTCGCGCGGCTGTTCGGAAAGCTCGACGTCGTCGGCGAGCCCGCGATCCATGGCGCTCCAGTAGAACGCAATGTAGCCGGTGACACTCGCCGCCTCGTCGAACGCTTCCTCATAGCTCCAGGCGGCGTTCTCAGCGGTCCGGTCGCCGACGGTCAGGGACCAGTGGCTGGCATTGCCCTTGAACGGGCAGTTGGTGCGGTGCGGAGTGCGCTCCAGGTATTCCATGCGCACATCCTCACGCGGAAAGTAATAGACATTGGGAAGGCGGGTCTCATGCATGATCACGGCGCGCGCGCTGTCGACGACCGTCTCGCCGTTGAACGTTGCCGTGATGCGCTGGCTGCCCGGCTCAATGGTGACGCGAAAGCCGGAATGGGCCTTGCCGATGATCGGCAGCGGGGCCGGGGCTGCGTCCTGGACCGTCGTTTCGTACATCGATATCACGCTCTTTTGCCGTCTTGAACTGGAGGTCGACTATAGCGGCGGCCCGCGCACCTCATGTTCGTGCGCGAAAATGATCGCTCTATCCGGATTTCATGCTCCGCCCATACCTCCGTTAAATGGGGTCTCGGGAGTGGATTTGCAATTTCTGATTGGAAGACCACATCGTGCGGCCGTTCGGATCAAGTCGCGCGCAGCCAATTTACTTGCCCGGGCCCGAGAAGCCGGTTAGGCCTAACCGCCCGCCTTTTCGGCGGCCGCCACCGAGCAGAGGATGTGAAAAAATGACGGTTCGAAACGGCCGCGAGTTTCTCTCCATTCCAGGTCCGACCACGGTGCCCGACGAGGTGCTCAACGCCATGCACCGCCCGGCCATCGACATCTATTCGGGTGAGCTCGTCGGCATCACCGAGAGCTGCCTTGCGGACCTGTGCAAGGTGTTCCGCACCGAGGGCAAGAGCTATATCTACGCCGCCAACGGCCATGGCGCGTGGGAGGCGGCGCTGTCGAATGTGCTGTCCAGGGGCGACAAGATCCTGACGCTCGAAAGCGGCGCCTTTGCCGCCGGCTGGGGCGAGATGGGCGAGATCATGGGCGCGTCGGTCGAGCGGCTGCCCGGCGACTGGCGCCGCGCGGTCGACCCGGCGGCGGTCGAGGAGCGGCTGAGGGCCGACACCGCGGGCGAGATCAAGGCGGTGCTGACCGTGCAGGTCGACACGGCGTCTGGCGTGGTCAACGACATTCCCGCGATCCGCAAGGCGATCGACAATGCCGGCCACGGCGCGCTGTTCATGGTCGACACCATCGCCTCGCTCGGCACCATGG
>JBPCWF010000400.1:0-3845 GCA_051009775.1 Hyphomicrobiales bacterium
CGTGGGCGCACGAACGCGCCCTTGTCGGCGCCTTCCAGAACCGTGACGCAATCATCGTCCAATTCCGTGTCTTCCTGGATAACGATGGTGTCGGCGCCTTCCGGTACGGGTGCGCCGGTAAAGATACGCACCGCTTCTCCCGCCTTGAGCGACCCGGAAAAGGGGTGGCCTGCCGCCGCCTGGCCGATCACGCCGAGTTCGCACGGGGTTGTGCCGATATCGGCAGCCCGCACCGCATAGCCGTCCATCGCCGAGGCGTCGAAGGGGGGCTGGGTGAGGGTGGCGGCGAGATCTTGTGCCAGAACGCGCCCTGCTGCCTGCCCAAGCGGGCTGTCCTGGGGCTCCGTCGGTTCGAGCCCCGCGACGACGCGCGCGAGCGCTTGCGCCACCGGGAGCAGGGGGTCGCGCGGCGGTTCGTTCATTTTCCGGCTCGGAAGTGGCCGGATTTGCCGCCGGATTTCTCAATCAGCCGGATGTGGTCGAAGGAGACGGCGCGGTCGACCGCCTTGACCATGTCGTAGATGGTGAGACAGGCGATGGAAACGGCCGTCATCGCCTCCATCTCCACGCCGGTCTTGCCGGAAACCTTGGCCATCGCCTCCACGCGGATGCCGGGCGGATCCGCGACTGGCTCGAAATCAACCGTGACCTGGGTCAGCGCCAGCGGGTGGCAGAGCGGGATCAGTTCATGGGTCTTCTTCGCCGCCATGATCCCGGCCAGCCGTGCGGTTGCCAGCACATCGCCTTTTTTCGCGCCACCTTCCTCGATTAGCGCCAGCGTTTCGGCCTGCATGGTGACAAAACCTTCCGCCACAGCGATGCGTTCGGTTGCGTCCTTGGGCGAGACGTCGACCATATGCGCTTCGCCCTGCGCGTTCAGGTGGGTGAGCGTTTTTTTGCTCATTGCGCGGCCTGCTGCTGCTCTGCCGGTGCCAGGAGGGCACGGGTGGCCGCCTCCACGTCGCGTTTCCGCATCAGGCTCTCACCGATCAGGAAGGCGTGCACGCGCGCCTGTCTCAGCCGGGCGATGTCCTGCGCCGTGCCGATCCCGCTTTCGCTGATGATTGTCTTGTGATCAGGAACAAGCGGCGCCAGCCGCTCGGTGGTTTGAAGCGTGGTCTCGAATGTCGTCAGGTCCCGGTTGTTGATACCAATCAGCGAAGTATCGAGGTTGAGCGCCCGTTCCAGCTCGCGCTCGTTATGCACCTCAACCAGCGCATCCATCGACCACTCGCGCGCTTCCGCGACCAGCTCTTGCGCCTGGTTATCGTCGACGCCGGCCATGATGATGAGAATACAGTCCGCCCCCCAGGCGCGCGCTTCCACGACCTGGTAAGGGTCGAGCATGAAATCCTTGCGCAGAACGGGCAGCGCGGTGGCCGCGTGCGCTTGGGCGAGATATTCCGGTGCACCCTGGAACGAAGGCCCATCGGTCAGCACGGACAGGCAGGCGGCACCGCCGGCCTCATAGGCCTTTGCCAGCGCCGGCGGGTCGAAATCGGCGCGGATAAGCCCTTTCGACGGGCTGGCCTTCTTGATTTCGGCAATAATCGCGCACCCGGCTGTATCGATCTTGCTTTCAAGCGCGGCGGCGAAGCCGCGCACCGGCGGGGCGACGGACGCCCTTTCCTCAAGCGCACGGCGCGGGCAGGCCTGCTTGGCGGCGGCAATCTCGTCGCGCTTGTAGGCGTTGATCTTGTCCAGAATATCGACCATGGCACCTTCAGCCGTTGGTGATCGCGACGAGCTTGTCGAGGGCGTCACGCGCCGCGCCGCTGTCAATCGAACGCGTCGCCAGCTCCGCCCCTTGCCGCAGGTTCGCCGCCTTTCCCGCGACAATCAACGCAGCGGCAGCATTAAGAATAACAATATCGCGGAAAGGCGAGGGTGTGGCACCCAGAACCTCGCCGATCGCTTCAGCGTTTTCCGCGGCCTCGCCGCCGAGCAGGTCTTGCGCCGACGCCTCTGGCAGTCCGGCGTCCGCAGGCGTCACCTCGAAGCTGTTGACGCTGCCGTCTTTGAATTCGGCCACAAAGGTCGGGCCCGTCGTCGTCAACTCGTCGAGCCCGTCGCTGCCGTGCACGACCCAGACATGTTTAGAGCCCAGTTGACCGGCAACCTCGGCCAGAGGCACGATCCAGTCTTTCGAAAATACTCCGATTACCTGCGCTTGCGTGCCCGCGGGGTTAGAGAGCGGCCCCAGCAGGTTGAAGATCGTGCGCGTGCCGAGATCGGCCCGGACAGGCCCGACATGGCGCATGGCGGCGTGGTGGGCCGGCGCAAACATGAAGCCGACATTCGCCTCGGCGATGCAGCGGGCGACCGTTTCAGGCGTCACCTCGAGATTGACGCCGAGCGCTGCGAGCACGTCGGCAGAGCCCGATTTGGACGACACGGACTTGTTGCCGTGCTTGGCGACCGGAACGCCAGCCCCGGCGACGACAAAGGCTGAACATGTTGAAATATTATGGGTGCCCTTGGCGTCACCACCGGTGCCGCAGGTGTCGACCGCACCGTCAGGGGCCTCGACCGGCGTTGCCTTGGCCCGCATGGTACGCGCCGCGCCGGTGATTTCTTCGACCGTTTCGCCGCGCAGGCGCAGCGCCATTAAAAACCCGCCGATCTGTGCCGGGGTCGCATCGCCGGACATCATGATGTCGAAGGCGGCAGCGGCTTCTTCCACGCTCAGCGGGTTACCGCTGGCGGCCTTGGCGATAAATTTCCTGAAATCGGTCATCGAAACGCCCCTGCCGCTCACGCCGCGCCGACGGCGTGGATCGCGTCGTCGAACGGTTCTGCGGGCTGGTGCGAAATCCCCGCTGAATCGAGGAAGTTGGCGAGCAGGGCGTGGCCATATTTCGAGGCAATGCTTTCGGGATGAAACTGAACCCCGTGTACGGCATGCGATGTGTGTTGCACCCCCATGATGACGCCGTCCGCCGTTTCCGCCGTGATCTGCAGGCAGCCAGGCAATGTCTCGCGTTCCAGGGTGAGTGAATGATAGCGGGTCGCCTCGAAGGTTTCGGGCAAGCCGGTGAAAACGCCGCTGCCGGTATTGCTGATGGTCGACACCTTGCCATGCATCAATTTCGGCGCACGCACGACCGTGCCGCCATAGGCCTGCCCGATTGCCTGATGGCCGAGGCAAACGCCGAGCAGGGGGACATCGCCGCCGGCCTTTTTGGCCAGTTCGAGGCAGATGCCCGCTTCATTCGGCGTGCAGGGTCCGGGCGACATGACGATCGCCTGCGGTTTTTCAGCGAGTACGTCGTCGACGCTCACCTTGTCGTTACGGTAGACACGGCACTCCGCCCCCAGCTCGCCCAGAAAATGGACCAGATTGTAGGTGAAGCTGTCATAGTTATCGATCAGTGTGAGCATTCCAATCCCTGATTGAGTGCGGACCCTGGAGCCTCTAAACCGCGCCAGCACGCGTCCGTCAAGCCGCCCCCGTCAAGCGACAGGGGCAATTTCATGTTTTCTCATGTTTTCGGCAATGCCTTCGGCACCATGAAAATTCGCAAAAATCCCTTGCCCGGCGCCAATTCGCGCCAGCTGCCGTCGAATTCGAGCACGGCAAGCGCCGCGGTCGGGAATTTCTGCGCCAGCGACCGGATATTTGCGTCATCACCACCCCAGACAAGGTCGAGCGCCAGCGCCTGCATGCCCGGATTGTGCCCGACCAGCATGGCGTGGCTGCGGGTTTCATCAAGCGCCCGGACCAGTTTCACCATGTCCGCTGGTCCCGCACCGTAGAGGTCGTCGGTAAAGTTTACCTCTGGCTTGCGCTTGAACTCCGGCAACGCCAGATCGAGGGTTTGCCGCGCCCGTGTCGCGGTTGAACA
>JBPCWF010000401.1:0-3479 GCA_051009775.1 Hyphomicrobiales bacterium
GCAGCCCCTCGATGGCGAGCGGCGTCCAGATCGCCTGGCCGAGCAGGTGCATGGGGATCGACACTTCCTCGACATGGGCCTGCATCTCCTCGAACAGCTTGGCGCCCTTGCGCACGGAGGCGTCGACATCCTCCTCGGAATTCGCATGGCCGAAGCCCTCGGTGACGACACCGATCCTGAGGCCGCTGACGCCCTGGCCGAGTGCCTCGGCATATTTTGCCGTCCTGACGTTGTACTGCCGCGGGTCCATGCCGTCCTCGCCGGCGATCGCTTCGAGAAGCGCCGCGTTATCGGCGACGGTCGAGGTCATCGGGCCGGTGTGGTCGATGGTGCTCTCGATCGGCATGATGCCGGTATAGGGAACGAGCCCGTGGGTCGGCTTCATGCCGTAGATGCCCGAATAGGACGACGGGATACGGATCGACCCGCCCTGGTCGCCGCCGATCGCCATGTCGACTTCGCCCGACGCGACCAGCGCCGCGGAACCGGATGACGACCCGCCGGCGGAATAGCCCGGCTTGTGGGGATTGATCACCGGCGCGGGCGCGCTGGTGTGGCTGCCGCCGGACAGACAGAAATACTCGCACACCGCCTTGCCGACGATGGTGCCGCCGGCATCGAGAATGCGGGTGACGATGGTGGCGTCGATCTCCGGCACATAGCCTTCGAGCGTCGAGGCGCCGTTCATCATCGGTACGCCGGCGAGGCAGACATTGTCCTTGAGCGCGATGGTCTTGCCGGCCAAGGGGCCTGAGTCGGCGCCCCTGACCTCGGACTTCCAGTACCAGGCGTTCAGCGGGTTCTCCTCCGGCCCCGGCCGGTAGCCTGTGGCGCGCGGATATTTGACCTCGGGCAGGTAGTCCGGCGTCTGATCGATCAGATCGTAGGCGGCGCAGGTGGCGTCGATGTTCTCCAGAAAGATCTCTGCCTCCCGGTCGGTCACCGACATGCCGAGGCCTTCGGCGATCTCGTTAAACTGGTCGATAGTGGGGCGTCTGACGGCCATGATGCTCTCCCTCGTTTTGCGGCGGTTTTCAGGCGCGACCGACGCCGAACCGGCGACGTGCCGCATGACACGAGCCGTCGCAAACGACCGATCTCGACCTGATCTTGAAGTCGGGAAACGCGGGGAATTCTCATCGGCGCGTCTTGGCGCAGCCCGGCGTCCCGGCTCCGGCTGCGCGGGCCGCCGACCTCGCCGCAGCCACCCGGAATGATGACCCTCAGTCCGGGACCATGCAAGCGATTAGGGCCGGCCGGCGTCCAATTGTGATCGGTTCGCGTGATCAACGGAATGAGGGGCAGCGATGTCGGGCGCACCTCACGCCGCGTCGAGTTCAAGCTCCGCCGCCTCGTTCACCAGCACCAGATTCAAGGGCTTCTCGCGGCCCCTGATCTCCATCTGCCGGGTCTCGAACAGGCCGTCCTTCATGCCGGCGGCGCGGCGCACCCGGTCGGACAGGACGAGCTCCACGCCGAACTCCTTGGTCAGGGCCTCGAGCCGGCTTGCGGTGTTGACCGTGTCGCCAACCGCGGTGAGGGCCAGCGCCGTGCCGTAGCCCATCTTGCCGACGACGGCTGGTCCGAGATGGATGCCGACACCCATCCTGAGCGACTTGCCGAGATCACCGGCCAGATCATGGTTGAGCTCGGCCAGAGCCGCGCCCATGCCGCGGGCGGCCTTGAGCGCCGCCAGCGAACTTGCCTCGCGGCCGCCCTCCAGATCGAACCAGGCCATGATGCCGTCGCCGATGAACTTGTCGAGATAGCCGCCGGCCTGCTCGATCGCCTCGCCCATGACGGTGAAATAGCGGTTCAGCAGGAACACGACGTCATAGGGCAGCATCTCCTCCGACAGCGACGTGAAGCCCCGGAGATCGGCGAACAGGACGACGATCACGCGCTCCTGGCCGTGCTCCGCGTCGCCCGCCTCGGCGCCGGGCACGGAGCGCAAGGCCGGCGGCAGGAGCGGGATCACCTCGCATTCGGCGACCGGCCGGGTCTGGCAGGCGAGCCGGATGTTGGGTGAAGCCCCGACCTTGGCCAGAACCTTGATCTCCTGCGGGCTCGGCTCCGGCAGTTCCGTCAGGCCCTGGGCGATGCGCACGCGGCAGGTCGAACAGCGCCCCCGCCCGCCGCATACGGCGGCATGAGGAACGCCGTTCTGTTGACTCGCCTCCAGGATCGACGTGCCCGGCGCGACCGAGAAACTGCGCTCGCCCGGATAGCCGATGCGCACCACCCGGGCCCGGCGCGACCGACTGGTGGCGATCCATCGCCAGACGAGCGCGATCACGACAGCGGCGACCAGGGTCCAGATGAAGACCCGCTGGATCAGGGTCAGGACCGCGATCTCGGCCTGGCTCATCCAGTTCGCCTCCGCGATTACGGCCTTGGACCAGGCCTCGTCCTGGGCGAGAACAGCGACATCCCGGCCCGCGACCCAGACGCCGGCGAGCGACAGGGCCGGCACCAGAAGGGCGAAGGCGAAGGCGTAAGCGCGAACATGCGCGAACCAGGGCTTGAGCCGGAACCACTGATGGATCCCGATCACTCCGTGGCCCCAGGCGAGCAGCACAAGGATCGTCTGGTTGATCGCGAGACCTGGCGCGATGACGAAGAACAGGAGAAGCTCGAACCGGTAGGTCGGCTCGAAATCGTAGAGATCGCCAGCGAGATTGGTGTTGAGTATGTGCGGGGTCAGATAGATCGGGATCACGAGGCCGGAGATGAGCTGGAGCCAGTCGATAGGCCTCAGGCGCCATGTCCGGCGCTCATAGACCGCCCAGACGGCGAGCCCCAGATGAACGGCGAGCGCGCCATAAAGCAGGGTGGAGCCGACCGGATTGTGCCATGGCCCGAGCAGGATCGCACGGCCTCGTTCGAGCGCGTCGAGCGAGACCAGACCGAGCGCGTGATTGATCAGATGGCAGGAGACGAAGGCGAACAGGACGAGGCCGGTTGCTATGCGCAGGCGTCGGATCATGATCCTGCCGGTAGCCGATCGCAGGATGCCCGTCCACTCAAAAGGCGTGCTCGACAACTTGCGCCATATCAATTTGTCAGCCGCGCAAAAGGATCAGAATGCCCAAGTCAAACATCATTCAGCCTGTCCGGACGGACAGAGCGTGACCATGGAGGATAAGGCCATGCTGGAGATCTCACCGCAAAAGGTCGCTCATGTGATCGTCAAGGCGCGCGAGTTCGACGCCAAGGTGGCGCCGTGGGACGATTCGGCCGGCCCGGCGGCCCTTTCCGACGACGCCGACTCGATCCTGGAGGATCTGGGCGGCGACGCGACCCGCAGCGAGGCTGCGGAGTTCATCGCCAATCTCAATGAGGACGAGCAAATCCACCTGGTGGCCCTGACGTGGGTCGGCCGCGGATCGTTCGACCCGGATCAATGGGCCGAGGCGGTCGAATCCGCGCGCCTGGAGCGGGTCAACAAGACCGAGGCCTATCTGCTCGGCATCCCCTTG
>JBPCWF010000402.1:0-9285 GCA_051009775.1 Hyphomicrobiales bacterium
GACCTGTGCGACGAGATCGGCGCCAATGTCGACGATCTGGGCCGTGCCATCGGCCTCGACGCGCGCATCGGCAACGCCTTTCTGCGGCCCGGTCCGGGTTACGGCGGATCGTGCTTCCCGAAAGACACCCTGGCGCTCGCCGCGCAGGCGCAGGAGGCCGACTGTCCGGTCCGCATCGTCGAGGCGGTGGTCGCCTCGAACGCCCATCACGTGCGCCGCCTGGTCAGGAAGATCGAACGCCACTGCAGATCCGCCTGGGCCCGGCTCGGACGCACCGACACCGGGTTTGCCGGCAAGACTGTCGCGGTGCTCGGGCTCTCCTTCAAGAGCAACACGGACGATATCCGCTATGCGTCGAGCCTGGTCATTCTGCCGCAGCTCGCCAAGCACGGTGTCCGGATTCAGGCCTATGATCCCGCCGCCATGGACAACGCCGCGTCGATCATGCCGCAGGTCAGTTACTGCGACAGCGTGGGCGCCGCGCTGAACGGTGCCGACGCGGTTCTGGTGCTGACCGAATGGCCGGAATTCCTGGCCATGGACTGGGACGATCTCAAGTCCCGCATGGCCTCGCCGGTGATGGTCGACTTCCGCAATCTCTACGCGCCTGAGGATGTAGGTGCCCACGGGGTCGCCTATTTCTCGCTCGGCCGACCCGAGGCCGGTCTGAGCGTTTCGGGCGGCGCCCAGATCACGCGTCTGACCGGCACCGCTCTCAAGGCGGTGGATTAGGGGCTGAATGCAGGCGGGGCCCGATCTCACCGGCAAAGCCGAGACGCGGGCCGGCATCCGGCAGCAGACCTCGTTGCTGCCCGCGGCGGCGGCCGATGCGAAACGGTCCTATCGGCGCGATGCGTCGCGCGCCTTCTGGTTTGCGCTCGCCAACACGCCGCTCAGCGCCGCGGTGATGCCGTCAAAAATGCGGCGCGCACTCAGGACGACCGAGGCCCGTTCCGGCAGTTTCGCTTTGCCCTATCCCCTGGCCCGGTGGCACTACGGCGATGCGCTGGTGGTGGAGGTCGATCCGCGGCGGCTCACCACATGGCTTCTGTCCTTCGCCGCGCATGACGACGATCTTGTGGTGCTGCGCGACTTCTTCGTCGGCAGCGGCGACTGGTCGCCGATGACCCGCGACATCGAGGCAACTCCCCTGCATCGCGAAATCGTCGAGCTTTTTGCCAACGATCTCGATATCGAGAAATGCCCGAGCTACGGCAAGCTGATCGAACGGCTGGAGACCAATGGACCGTTTACGCGGAACTATATCCGGCTCGCCAGCGCCGACGACGTGAAGACCTATTTTCAGCACTATGTGGCACTGATCGAGAGCGTGCGCCGGCAGGGACTGGTGCGCAGTTCGCGGCTCGGCGGCGGACATGAACCTTCGGGCTTTGGCGGTCTGCGCTCGCGCTATCACGACATGATCGAAACCGATGCCGGTGTGGCTGTGGACCGAGACGGCCGGTTGCACCGCTTTCGCGGCGGCTTTCACCGCACCGCGGTCGCCAAATGCCTGCAGCTTGAACGCATGCCCGTGGCGGTGAAACTTGTGCATGCCGGATGGCTGCGCGGCGTCATAGCCGAAACCGGCCTGCCGCCTCATGAAGCCGTGCTCGCCGGCATCAGGTCGCTCGCCGGATGAGGCTTTGGCCCCGGTTTGCCACAATTCTGCCAGGAGCGTGATTATGTCTCATCGAAACCTGTCATATGACAAAATGTCGGATAGCCTGCATAGAGGACGACAGATGACGGAACAAAAGTATACCTGCTCGAAATTGCGCTTGCTCACGGGTGTCGTGCTGGCGGCCGGTTTTGCTTTGGCGGCCTGGGGGCTCGGTGCCGGCCCGGTCCGCGCCGATGACCGCGTCGTGACCATCCTGGTGGTCGGCGATACCGGTTTTAACCGCAACCGCCAGAAGGTCAGGTCTGACCGGGTGGTGTCGAAGGCCGGCCCGTTGAGCTGGACCGAGGCAACGGCCGGCATCGCCGGCCAGATCGACGGCGACCTGAACTTTGCCAATATCGAAACCGTGGTCACGGACCGCAACAACCTGAAGGGCGACACCAAGGGACAGAAGAACCCGTTCCTGTTTCGCTCGCACCCCGAAGGCATGCGCCATCTCCTGCGTGTCGGCTTCAATGTCTTTTCGCTCGCCAACAACCATTCCATGGACTACGGCCTCGGCGGGCTGCGCGAGACGCTGCGCCACGCCAAGGCGATGCGCGGCGACGGGCTGCTGGCCTATGCCGGTATCGGCGAGAACCGGGAGCAGGCGGGCAGGCCGGTCAAGATCAGCGTCAAGGGCACGACCGTTGCCTATTCGGCGATCGGCATCGTGACCAACAATCTCGCCCGCCACCGTGCCGGCAAGAACAAACCGGGCCAGATTGCCTACCGCTTCGACAGCGACTTCGCCGAGGTCACCAAACGCCTGGCCAAGACCGAGGCCGGCTACCGCATGCTCTCGATCCATTACGGCATCGAGCGCAAGGTCAGGGTTGATGCCCGTCAGATCAAGGACTGGCGCAAGCATGCGGTCGAGCGCAAGGGCCTCGACCTGATCATCGGCCATCACGCCCACGTGGCACGGCCGGTGGAAGTCAACGGCAATGCGGTGATCTTCTATGGTCTCGGCAATTTCCTCCACCATGGCACCGCCAATATGGCGAAGCAGGGCAAGTGCCGCGACTATGGCCTGGTGGCCCGCGTGCATCTGCTGCGTGGGCAGGGCGGCAGGCTGATAACCCGTGCGGTGGAGGTGCTGCCCGTGACCAACACCCATCACCGGACGAAACCTTTCGCCAAAGTGGCGGACGCGCATCTGAGAATTGCCGCGCTCAACTATCTCGCCGCCGATCTGGACGATCAGGCCTCCGGGCACAGGGGCACACGTTTCACGCCGCAGAAGAACGGGTCGGGTCTATACTGCATGCCCGGCGCCGGCAAGGACCCGGGCCGCATCGGCGAACTGTGCCGCGGCTGGAAGCCTGCCTCCGCGCCAGGCAGTGCCGTCAGGGCACGGCTTCGCAAATCCTGCGGCCCGGTAAAACGGTCGGCGGCGTCAAGCACCAAGACCAAGGCGTCAAGCACCAAGACCAAGAAGACCAATCTGCGCTGAACCGGCGCGGCCGGGCCTGCCGGAGATGGCCCGTACGGCAGCCGGATTCATCCAGGCTCAGCGATGCTCGCGGATGATGGCGATCACAACCGATGAGATCGCGAACAGCATCAGGCAGACCAGGAGCGCGGTGATGCCGATATAGACCTCGTCGGGATGCTCCGATTCGTCGGCCAGCGACGGCTCGCTCACCACGATCAGGAACTTGAGCTTGCGCGCCGCTTCGATCCGCGCGGCCTCTAGCGCGCTGAGGTTGGATTTGTAAAGATTGGTGACGAACTCTGCGTTCAGCTTGATCTCGCGATATTCCGAGTCGATCTGGGCCAGCGATATCGATCCGCCGCCGGTCAGCCGTTCCTTCTCGGAGTCGATCTGCGCTTTGAGGGCGGAGATCTCGGTCCTCAGCGCCACCACCTGGGGTGACGTGTCGGACGCAAAGGTCAGCTTGCCCTTGAGTTCCGACTGCTTCTGCGCGACCTGAGTTTCGAGCGCGCTGATCGTGGCGATGATGGTCTCGCCTTCAGCCTCGGTGCTGAAGATCCTGTGGCGGTACTGGAACGCCACCAGTTGCGCTTTGATCTTCTGCAGTTTGCGCTCCGAGCGCACCAGCTCGGTTTCGAAGAACCGCAGCTGCTCGCGGCTGATCTTGTCATTCAGGGCGTCGATGAATTCTTCGCTTCGCTCGATGATTTTCTGGACCATGTCCTGGGCGAATTTCCGGTCGAACGCGCGCACCGTCAGGGTCAGGAGCTTGGCTTCGCGGTCATATTCCACGAAAACCTTGTCCTGGTAATATTCGAAGAACTCCTCCGCCGTGGCATCGCCGTCGAGCTTGGAGACATAGTCGATTTTGCCCGCCCCATAATGCGCGCGTATGCTCAGTTTCTCGTTCAGGAAGGCGAGCATGTCCTTTGACAGCACGAACGACTTCAGCACCAGCGCGTCATTGTCGGCGGCCGAATTCGAAAGACCGAGGAAGCTCAGGTCGACATTCGAGCTGCTGGAGCGCTCTTCGGAGATGATGATGCTGCCCTCGCTGACATACTGATCGCTCGCGATCAGCAGCAGATAGGCCATGATCACGACCATCGGCACGACCACCGATGCGAGGAACAGCGCAAGTCTCCAATTCAGCTTTACCGGCACGTCGGGTTCACATGGCCTCTGCGGAAATGGCGTGTGTCCGGCGTTTCAGACTACGCCGCGCTGCGGCACACATGAGGGGCCCTTTGTGTGCGCCGCCGCCGTTTCCGTTTGTCTGTTGCCTCGAACGGCCCCGATCCAGGTGGTTATATAACACCGGCGGGAAAGTACATACCAGAGTGCACGCCGCACCTTTAAACCGTATTCCGGCGTGCAGCCCTAAATGCAGCGCCCGCCGTCGACCTCCAGGCAGACGCCGGTCAGGAAGTCCGCTTCGTCGGAGGCCAGGAACACGGACGCGTTGGCGAGGTCGCGCGGCGTCGAAAGGCGGCCGAGCGGCACCGTGGCGACGAACTTGGCGTACATCTCGTTGGTCACTTCGCCGCCCAGAAACTCGCCCAGCATCGGCGTGTCGCCGGCGACCGGGCACAGGGCGTTGACGCGGATATTGTCGGGTGCGAGCTCCACCGCCATGGACTTGGTGAGCGTGATCGCAGCGCCCTTGCTGCCGTTGTACCAGACGAGGCCCGGCCGGGGCCTCAGCCCCGCGGTCGATGCGGTGTTGATCATCACCCCGCCGCCGCGCTCGCGCAGCAACGGCACCGCGTGGACCGCCGCCAGATAGAGGCTCTTGCAATTGACCTGGAAGATGCGGTCGAAGGTCTCCTCGTCGACCTCGAGCATCGGCTGGTTGCGCTGCGGCATGCCGGCATTGTTCATGACGATGTCGAGCCCGCCGAACGTGCTGACGGCGGCCGCGACCATGGCCTCGACATCGTCGTTCCGGGTCACGTCCGCCTCGACGGCGCTTGCCAAACCGCCGCGGCCGCGGATGTGCTCGGCAACCTGCTCGGCGGCGTCGCCGTTCAGGTCCGCCACAATCACCTTGGCGCCTTCCTCCGCGAACCGCTCCGCAATGCCCTTGCCGAAGCCGGATGCACCGCCGGTGACGATCGCAACCTTGTCCTTGAGCCTCATGTCCGCTGCCTCACCACGCCATTTCGAGTATTTCGACAATCTGATCCGGAGACGTGATCGGGCGCGGGTTCTGGCTGACGAACACGTTGTGCACGCTGCCCTCGGCGATGACCTCGAACTGGTCGCGTGTGACGCCCACGTCGCGCAGCCGCGACGGCAGTTCCAGCTCCTCGACAAGCTCGCGCACCGCATCCGCCGCCGCCATGCCGGGGCGGTCGAGCGCCTTGGCGACGGTCTTCTGCTGTTCGGCCGTCACCGCGACATTGTACGCCAGCACGCTCGGCAGCATGACGCAGGTGCAATAGCCGTGGGGCACATTGGCGACCGCGCCGAGCTGGTGTCCGATGCCGTGGCTCGCGCCCCAGGGCACGCGCCCCAGGCCCGTTGTTGCAAGCCATACGCCCATCTGGCTGTCGAGCCGGGCGCTCAAATTCGCCTGGCTCCGTTTGGTCGTTCTCAGCGACGTCGACAAAAGCTCCAGCGCGCCGATGCCGGTCGAGTCGGTCAGGGGCTGCGGCGCCTTGGAGCACAGCGATTCGACCGCATGGTCGACCGACCGCATGCCGGTCGAGAGCCACAGCCATTCCGGCGTGTGCACCGCGATCGCGGGGTCGAGGATCACCGCGTCGCCGCAGATCTCGCGGCCGGTATAAAGATGCTTGACATGGGTCGCCTCGTCGACCGCGGCGCCGATGGCGCTGAACTCCGCGCCCGACAGCGTGGTCGGCACGATGATCTGCCGCACCGGCGGCGACGCCACGTCGGGCACGTCGAGCGTCCCGTCATTGCCGACCCGGATGTAATAGGGCGCAAGCTCATTCGGCTCGTTCACGTTCTGGGCGAGCCCGACAAGGGCGACCTTGACCGTATCGATCGCGGTGCCGCCGCCGATGGTCACGATCAGGTCGGGCGTGGCGCTCCGGATCTCCCCGATCAGGTCGAGCACGCTTGCCCGCGGAACGTGCTCCACGGTTCTTGTGAATGTGCCCACATGGCGGTCGCCCAACGCATTCTCGACGGTCGAGACCACGTCGGTCTTCTCGGTCAGGGTCGTGCCGGAGACGATCAGAACCCTTTCCGCGCCGCGAAGGTCCGCCTCTTCCACAACCGCGTCAGCGGCCGGTTTGCCGAAGTGGACCCGTTCCTGTGCCAGATATCGGTATACGCCTTGCCGTGCCATTTGCTTCCCCATCGGCCGTCCCGGAGCCACTCTAGAACGTTTTCGGTGGCCATGGAATCACCGCCCGCCCGGCAGGTCGCCAGCTTTCGGTGACATAAAAAGGGGCCAGGCCGGTATCGTCCGGCCTGGCCCGTTCACAAGGAAAGTGTCGCTAAGGGCGAACTTACTTGGCAAGCCACGCCGCGAAGCGCTCGTTGAGCTCCACGGTGCGGTCGGCCCACCATTCCGTATCCAGCTGAATGGCGTTCTTGAAGTTCTCAGGCGCCGTCGGCAGGTGCGGAAGGATGCTGTCCGACACCAGCTTCATCGACGACTTGCGCAGCGGACCGTAGGAAATGTACTTGGTCGTTTCCGCAAGCGGCTTGGTGCTGGTGGCGAAGGACAGGAACTTGATCACCTCGTCCATGTTCGGCGCGCCCTTGGGCACGGCAAACCCGTCGAGGTCGAACACCTGGGTGTCCCACATGATCACGATCGGCTGCTTCTCTTCCACGATGGCGTTGTAGAGACGGCCGTTCCAGGCGCTGGCGAAGGCGACTTCGCCGTCGGCGAGGAGCTGCGGCGGCTGGGCGCCCGCTTCCCACCACACGACATCGGACTTGATCTTCTCAAGGCCCTTGAACGCGAGGTCGATGCCTTCCGCCGTCGACAAGGTCTCATAGATCTTGTCGCGCGAGACACCCATCGCCTCTACGCCCCACTCCATGTTGACGTCGGGCTTGTTGCGCAGGGAGCGCTTGCCCGGGAACTTCTTCAGGTCCCAGAAATCCGCGACCGTCGCAGGGGTGCCGGACACCTTCTTGGAGTTGTAGGCCATCACCGTGGTGTAGGCGATGTTGCCGATGAAGCACTCGCTGATCGCGCCTTCGACGAAATCTTCCGTCGCCGGCTCGCCGTTGGGGCCTGGGGCCCATTTGGCCGGATCGAGTGATTCGAACAGGCCTTCGTCGCAGCCCGCAATCGCCGTGTCAGGCGTCAGGTCGACGATCTGCCAGGTCACGTTCTTGGCTTCGATCTGAGCTTTGACCTCGGCCAGGCCGCCCGTGTAGTCGATCACATTGATCTTCACGTGCGGGTTAGCCTGCTGGTAAGGCTCGATCATGCCCTTGACCTGGCTCTTGGTATAAGCCCCGCCCCAGGACACGAAATTGATCTCAACCTGGTCCGCGGCGGTCGCGGGGCCCATGAGCGCACCCATGGAAACGCCGACCGTGAGGCCCAGCACCGGTAGTATTCGCTTCAACATATCTCCCAAGTCCTCCACTGTGTTTTTCGGCGTCACTCGCCGACTACCGCCCCGCGGGCCGGTCCGGTGTTCGCGTGCATTCAAATCAATTTACCCCCGGACACGTTTGTCCCGAACCGATGGCGAGCCTAAAAGGGGCTTCGCGCCATTCGCGATCTCACACCCCGAACGCGGCGGGCGCATTTCAGCACCTTTGTGAATGCAGGGCAAGATTTGTTCATGATAAACAAGCCATCGTGATTAATGGCCGGAGCGGAAAGATGCCGCGCGGCGAGACGGATGATAAGAGTCCGCATACCCACCGGAGCAAAAGCATCATGGCACTCAACATGCAGAAATCGGGCGCGCTGTTCGAACGCGCCACCAAGGTTCTGGTCGAAGGTGTGAGCTCCGGCTCGCGCGGGCCGCTCAACTACAAGCCCTATCCGGCCTATATGCGCGAGGGCAGGGGCGCGCGCATCTGGGACGTCGACGGCAACGAGTATATCGACTGGCAGTTGTCCTTCGGCTGCCTGCCCCTCGGCCATGCCCATCCGAAGATCGTCGAAGTCGTGCAAAAGGCGGTCGAGGGCGGCACTCATTTCGCCACCGCGCTCGAAATCGAGGTCGAGACCGCGGAGCTGATGGTCTCGCTCCTGCCCAATATCGACAAGGTGCGGTTCGCCAATACCGGCACGGAAGCCTGCATGACGGCTGTGCGCATGGCGCGCGGCATCACCGGCAAGCGCAAGGTGCTCAAATTCGAAGGCCACTATCACGGCTGGTATGACGGGCTCCTGGTCTCGTCCAACCCGCAGATACCCTCAACCCTTGGCCATCCCAACGACCCGGTGCGCATCGCCGACAGTTCGGGCCTGACCCCCGGTTCCTGGGAGGACACGCTGGTCTGTGTCTGGAACGACGAGGACGCCATCGAGCGCGCGCTCGAGACCCACGGCCATGAGATCGCCTGCGTGGTGACCGAGCCGGTCATGTCGAACATGGGCGTGATCCCGCCGAAGGACGGCTATCTCCGCCATGTCCAGGACCTGTGCCGGGCGCACAAGGTTCTGTTCTATCTGGACGAGACCGTGACCGGTTTCCGCCTCGGCGCCGGCGGCGCCATGGTCGAGTATGACCTTCAGCCGGACATCGTCACCTATGGCAAGGCGCTCGGCCAGGGCTTCCCGGTCGCCTGTATCGCCGGCCCGGACCACATCATGAGCTCTATCGAGCACGGCCGTGTGCTCCATTTCGGCAGCCATAATGCGCCGAGGCTCGGGCTCTATGCAGTCAAGACCATGCTGGAGGAAATGACGAAAGACGATCATGCCGGCTTCAAGAAGATCCGCGCCATCGGCGAGGATGTGACAAACCGCCTGAACGAGGTTGCCCGCACCGCAAAGAGCGCCAACAAGAACCGCATGGTCGTGCAGAATGCAGGCTCCATGTTTCACCCGATCTTCACCGACCGCGAGGAGATCACCAACTACCGCGACTTCTGCAAATATGTCGATCTGGACATGTACCGCAGATTTTCCGCCAGCATGCGTGACCAGGGCATCTTCATCACCGGCAACACCATCCTGCACAATCTGAGCTGCATCGCCCATACGGAAGAGGATATCGAGGCCACGGTC
>JBPCWF010000403.1:0-3188 GCA_051009775.1 Hyphomicrobiales bacterium
TAGATGTCATGCAGGAACGCGTTGAGCGCATAGACCCGCTGCTCGATGCCGGCCGCCAGCTTGCGCCATTCCGATGCCGAGATGATGCGCGGGATGATATCGAACGGGATCAGCCGTTCGGTCGCCTCGTCGCTGCCGTAAACCGCGAAGGTGATGCCCATGCGGCGGAAGATCAGCTCCGCCTCCTCGCTCTTGCGTTTCAGGAGGGCCTTGGGCTGATCGGCGAGCCAGTCGTTGAGCGCCTGATAGGGGGCACGGACGCCGCCGTCCGGCCCGGTCATTTCATTGAAGCAGTGTTCGCTCACAGGCCCTCGCCCTTAACTCACGGGGCATTGTTGCCGCTAACTCAAAGCGGGGCAAGGGCGCGAGGCGTCATTTGTCGGAATGTCCGCTTGTCAGCGCGAGCGGCGGTCCCACAGACCTTCGGTCAGCACCCGGTTCAGCCGGTCATCGGACGGGATCTCGGCGACCGAGGCGAGGAAACTCTCGTATTCCGCGGTGACCTCCGCTGGCATCAGATCCTCCAGCAGCTTCCGGCGCCACCTGGCGAGGCGCATCCAGCCGCGGGAATCGCCGCCGCTCTCCGGCGGATTGACGCCGGCGGTGATCAGTTTACGCGTAACGGTCTGGGCGGCCTGCTCCTCGGTCCGGCCTTCGCGCATCAGGAGATCGATGACCGCGCTGGCGCGCGCCAGAATGTCGCTGCTCGGGGCGGCATTGCCGGTGCGCGCATCCAGATGACCGTCGTCATTGCCGTAATTTCCGCCGCCCGAGCGCAGCGCTTCGGTGAGATCGGACAGCGGGGCGAGATCCTGCACGCTGATGCCCTTGGCGTTGAGATAGTCGACAATCCCGCCAAGATGGTCGGCCCAGAACTGCGCCCGCTGCGCCGATGCGGGATCGTATTTGGAACTCGCCTCGCGCAGCAGAACATGAAGCCCTATCAGATCGTGGTTCATCCGTTTGGGGTCCGCCAGGTTGTTTATACACCTATGTTTTCCCCAAATGGTTGCAGAAACCTCCTGACAAATCCTTAACTGCTCCCCCTACGGAGCTTAGGACGCCCGGCGTTGGGCTAGACAAGCCCCCAGGCGAAACTAACGATATTGATGCCGGCCCCGGCGGCGATCACCGCGAATGTCAGCTGCATGCCGCGAATGCGATAGGTGAAGTCGTCATCGCCCTTGCCCAGGCCCACCGCGTGCATGACCCGCCCCGCGACCAGTACGATCCCGAGCGCGTGGACCAGCCAGAACGGCAAGCCGTTCGCCTCGATCAGTCCGATCAGGATCAGCGATATGGGGACATATTCGGCGCAGTTGGCCTGGACCCGCATGGCCCGGCGCAGCGCTTCGTCTCCACCGTCGCCGATCGAGATCTTGGCGCTCTTGCGCAGCTTGATCACGCCGAAGCTCAGATACATCAACAAAAGCGCAAGGATGCCGGCATAAAGCGCCGTCGCGTGCAGTGACATTTCGATTCTCCTCAAGAACGTGGGCTTAGAAAAATGGTCGCAACAGCAAAGGCAGGAGCACCGCGGTCGCCAGGGCGTCGAGCCCCATGGCGAGGCCGGAGAAGGCCCCTGCCACTTCGTTGACCTGGATTGCCCGCGCGGTGCCGGTGCCGTGTGACGCAGTCCCGATTGCCAATCCTCTTACGGACCAGTCCCTGATCCGGATCAGATCGAGCACCACGGGTCCGAGCATGGCGCCCGCGTTCTCACACTCACGTTCGGGAAGTCTTGGTGCGGATGGAGGGACTTGAACCCACACTCCGTTGCCGGAACCAGATTTTGAGTCTGGCGCGTCTACCAGTTCCGCCACATCCGCTAAGGCGGTCCGGCCGAAGACCGATCGAACCGCCGCGCGATCATAGCCCCGCGCATTTGACCGTCAACCATAGAATGGCAGTGCGCACCCCGCGTCCATCCGCGCCAGCCTCAAGCCGTTGGCGAACGGAGCCCCAAGTGCTAAGAGGCGCCATGCTGCGCCGCCTCTACGACTGGACCATGGACCTTGCCGGCCACCGCCACGCCGGGCGGATGCTCGGGGTGGTGTCGTTCATCGAAAGTTCGGTCTTCCCGATTCCTCCAGACGTGATTCTGATCCCCATGGTGCTGTCGGAGCGCGCCAAGGCCTGGATCTACGCCACCATCGCCACGGTGACCTCGGTGCTGGGCGGCATCCTGGGCTATGTCATCGGCGCCTTCCTGTTCGACACCATCGGGCAGCCTCTGCTCCAGTTCTACGGTTATGGCGAGAAGTTCACCGACTTTGCCGCGCGCTACAACGAATGGGGCGCCTGGATCGTGTTCATCGCCGGCGTCACGCCGTTTCCCTACAAGGTGATCACCATCGCCAGCGGCGTCACCGCGCTCAATCCATGGGTGTTCATCGTCGCCAGCATCCTGGCGCGGGGCGCGCGCTTCTTCGTCCTGTGCGCCCTGCTTTACTGGTTCGGCCCGCCGATCCGCAATTTCGTGGAGAAGTATCTCGGCCTGGTCGCGACCGCTTTCGTGGTCCTGCTGATCGGTGGTTTCGTCGTTGTCAAATACGCCCTGTGATCTCATATGAAAACCCTAGCTTCAAAGAGTAGCGCGCCAGTGTCCGCAACATATGACAGACTTGCCATTGCTACCGTGCTCGTGCTTGCCGGCGCCACAGCCACGATTCTAGGCGCCTGGGCGTTCGAGCTGATCGGCGATATTGCGCCATGCTCCATGTGCCTGGAGCAGCGCTGGGCCTATTACGCCGCGATTCCGCTTCTGGTGATGGTGCTCCTGTTTGCGCGCGGCACCGGCCGCGCCATGCTCGCGCGCACCGGCCTTGGCCTCGCCGCCCTGGCGCTCGCCGTCGGCGGCGCCTATGCCGCATACCACGCGGGCGTCGAATGGAAATGGTGGGAAGGGCCGTCGAGCTGCACCGGCGCCGCCGGCCTCACCTCCGGCGGCCTGCCCGATCTCAGCAAGCGCATCGTGCTCTGCGACGAGGCGGCGTGGCGCCTGTTCGGCCTGTCGCTCGCCGGCTACAACGTACTGGTCTCCGCCGCGCTGGTTCTCATCAGCGTTTGGGGGATCATGCGAGGCTCGCCGGCCGAGGCGGCTTAGGACCACCCCACTTCTCTGAGCGCCGCGGGGCAAGCGCGGTTTTGATTGGCGTTCATGCGCCACGCAGGCTGCGCTCCCGGTC
>JBPCWF010000404.1:0-9673 GCA_051009775.1 Hyphomicrobiales bacterium
GACGATTGCCCGAACTCGCTTTATTCGGCGCTGACCTTCCAAGGCGGCGCGGCCTGGCGCAACCAACTCAAGGCCGACCTGCCGGACCATGCCGACACGCTCGCCCTGGTCGACGGGTATGACGACATTGATCTCGCCGAACTGATGACCAATCTGGGCGGCCACTGCATGGAGACCGTGCTCGACGCGTTCCACGGCGTCACCCATGATCGGCCGGTATGCTTCATCTGCTACACGATCAAAGGCCACGGGCTGCCGCTTGCCGGCCACAAGGACAACCACGCAGGCCTGATGACGCCGGATCAGATGCGGACGTTCAAGGACGCCTGCCGTGTCCTCGATGGCGAGGAGTGGAGCAGGTTCGCCGGCCTGCAGCGCCCGCGCGAGGAAATGGAGCAGCTGGTGGCGCAGGTCCCGTTCGTGCAGAAGGGCACGCGGCGGTTCACGGCGCCCCGGGTGCCGGTCGGCACGCTTCCGGCACCCGAGATCAAAGGCACCGCCTCGACCCAGGAAGGCTTCGGCAAGATCCTGGCGGAGATCGCACGCTCCGACACGCCGCTCGCGGACCGCATCGTCACCACGTCGCCCGACGTCACCGTCTCGACCAATCTCGGCCCCTGGGTCAACCGGCGCGGCGTGTTCTCGCTTGAAGAGAAGGAGGACGTGTTCCAGACCCGCAAGCTGATGTCGCCGCAACGCTGGGGCGCGGGCCCCAAAGGCCAGCATATCGAACTCGGCATCGCGGAGAACAACCTGTTCATCCTGCTCGGCGCAGCCGGCCTTGCCCACGAGCTGTTCGGCGAACGCCTGCTGCCCGTGGGCACGCTCTACGACCCCTTCATTCAGCGCGGCCTCGATGCTCTCAACTATGCCTGCTACCAGGACGCCCGGTTCATTCTGGCGGCGACCCCCTCGGGCATCACGCTGGCGCCCGAGGGCGGCGCGCACCAGTCGATCGGCACGCCCCTGATCGGCATGGCGCAGGACGGCATCGCCGCCTTCGAGCCGTCCTTCGTCGACGAACTCGCCGTCATCCTGGAATGGGCCTTCGAATATATCCAGCGTGCTCCGGCCGAGGTTCCGAGCGGCGACGAATGGCTGCACGAGCGCGATGGCGGTTCTGTTTATCTGCGCCTGTCGACACGCGGGCTGGATCAGCCGGTGCGCGACATGACGCCGGAGACCCGCGACGGCATCATCAAGGGCGGCTACTGGATGCGACGGCCGGCTGAGGGCGCGGGCCTCGCCGTGGCCTATACCGGCGTTGTCGCGCCCGAGGCCGCAAGCGCGCTTGGCCGGGTGCTCGAGCACTTCCCCGGCGCCGGGCTCCTGGCGGTCACCTCCGCCGACCGGCTCAATGCCGGCTGGAAGGCGGCCCAGACCGCGCAGCAGCACGGGGACCGGGCATCTCGCTCGACGATTGAGGACTTGCTGTCGCCGCTCGCCCGTGACGCACAGATCGTCACCGTGACCGACGGCCATCCGACCGCGCTGTCATGGCTCGGATCGGTCCACGGCCACCGGGTTCAGGCGCTGGGCGTTGAGCATTTCGGCCAGACCGGCACGCTGCCGGATCTCTACGCGCTTCACCGGATCGACGAACGCGCAGTCATCGAAGCGTGCATGGCGGCGCTGCCGCGGCGGCGCCTGAGCTGACGGGAGTCTCTGATTAGATGATGCTCTAGCCTTCGAGCTTGCGCATCCGCTTGGCGAGTTTGTCGAGCGCCGCGCCGGGTGTTCCGGCGTCGCCCGCCGACGCCCGCATTCCATCGTCGCGCGAAATCGCCGCAGAGAGTTTCGAGCGGTCGATCAGCCCGCCGCCGGTCGACGCCGCGGGCGCGGCGGTGGCGGCGGCAATGGGTTGCTGCTGAACCGCGGCCGCGGCCTGGGCCGCCGCATTCGGTTGCGCCGTCTCCGCGCCGGCGACGGCCGGTTCGGCCTCCGTGTCCATGACACGCCAGCTGGTGACGACCTGTTCGACGAAACCGTCGTCGGACTGCTCGGGCTCCGCATTGGGGCCGAACATGGCGGGGCCGTTGGCCGGCCGCGCCGACTCCGGCAGTTCCGCCAGCAGAATGCGCGACGGTGACGAGACGCCCTCGCCGAACACGATGGTTTCACGCGCGCCAAGCGACGGGAGAAAGTCGAGCAGGCTTGCAGACGCGTCCGACAAGGCGGAGCGGATGATCTCCTGGTCGCGCTCGTTCGACAGGCGCATGGTGAAGATGGTCGAGCACTGCGACAGGATGGTCGGGTCGAGATCGCCCGGCCGCTGGCTGACGATGCACAGCGAAACGCCGTATTTGCGGCCTTCCTTGGCGATCCGCGAAATCGCCCGCTTGGTCGGCTCGAACACGTTGCCGGCGTCGCGCGGCACGTAGCGGTGGGCTTCCTCGCAGACGAAGGTGATCGGCATTTTGCCGCGGCTGCGCGAAGCCAGGTCGAACGCCAGGCGGGCCAGCACCGAGACGACCACATTGATGATCTCGGCAGGCAGCCCGAGCAGTTGAATGACCGAGATCGGCCGTCCGTCTATGGGAATCCGGAACAGCCGCCGCATGACCGCGGCCAGATTGTCCTGGATCGTCAGGTTGCCGAACATGAAGTCGTAGCGCGGATCCCGGCCAACCGATTCGAGGCGCGCCTTGAGCTGCTTGTAGGGCCCAAGCTCCTTGCGCATTTCGAGCTTGCCCATCTGCGCATCGATACCGGCGATGATATCGGACATCTTGTAGGGAACCGGCGTGTCGACGCTGTAATGGCCACGCATGCCGTTTCGCCTGCGCGCACCGCCGGCACCGCCCTGGCCGCTGTCTGTCGCGAATTGCCGCTTTGCCGCGGGAATCAGGTCACGCAGGATATCGACCTGCTCCGGGTGCTTTTCAACGTCACCGATGAGCACTTCCAGGAGCTCTTCGAAGGTCAGGAACCAGAACGGCAGTTCGAGGTCGCCCAGGCTGACCAGTTCGACGGCATCGCCGAAACAGCCGCCATATTCGTTATGCGGGTCGAGCAGCACGAAATGGGTATTGGACTGGGTGCGCAGAAGCTGCCGCAGAATCAGGGCGACGGTGCAGGATTTGCCCGTGCCGGTAGAGCCGACGACCGAAAAATGCTTGCCCAGCATCTCTTCCACGGTGATCGTCGCGGGGATCGACAGGTCCTGCTGGATGGCGCCGATCTCGACGGCGTCCGCCTCGCCGAAACGGTAGGTCTTTTTCAGCACCGCGCGGGTCGCGATCTGCACCTGATCGCCAAGCTTGGGATAGGCCGATACGCCACGCCGGAACGGGCCCAGCTCGCCACCGGGCTCACGCGCGATTTCGCCGACCAGTTCGACATCGACCATCCGGATGTCGGTTGCGATGTTCTGGTCGGATATCTGCGGCACGTTCATCGCCGTAATCAGGCACATGACGAGCGTCTTGCCCGTGTTCACGGTCAGAAACGTGCCGATGTTCGGACATAGCGGAGCGATGCTTCGTTCCAGAAGCACTGTCGCACGCGCGCCCGACACCGTGACGATTTCGCCGATGACGGTATGATCCCGCGCCTGATGTGCCTCCGACGCAGCGGGTAACTCAAGCGACATGGCGTTTCCCATATCCAAAGCGGTACAGAATACCGCTCCACAATTACAGGAAGCTTAGGGTGCAACTGCTTAAGAAACCGCGAATTTCCAAGGCTCGTTCACGTTTTCTTGTTTTCACGCCTATGTGCCCACGCCCCGGATATTGCGACATTTGCGACATTTGCGACGCTCAGCGTGCGGATTGGCGCGAAACTAGACCAAAATAAGCATGTATGCATACAGGTTCGCCACAATCGGAGCCAACCGCCACGCCTTCGCCCACTTGGGCGGCTGACGAGCCAAAACACCCAAAAAAGAGCACAGCCTGTGCAAGTTCTGGCCCTTTTGGCGCCGCGCTTCTCGTCAGAATTCAGACCCGTGAGACGACAAAACTCACAGCGTTTCTGAGTGAACTGCGTCGCATAATCGGCTGCACCGTTCGGCCGGCGACCCTAACAGGGAGACTACACATGAAGAAATTTTTGATGATTGCCGCTCTGGTTGGTTTCGCGTTTGGCGCCGCTTCCCCGGCCTTTGCCGGTCCGGAAGACTGCAAGGAAGGCGAGAAGTGGAACGAAGCCACTCAGCAGTGCGAAAAGGCTGAATAACACACGTACTCTGCGCTTGTTTGCCAGTACTCAACGCGTGTGATGAGTCGGCAGCGACCGAGCCACCCGGTCGCTGCCGCTCTTTTTTTTTGCCGCATGTCATGGTGCGGCGCGATGATCGCTTACACCAGTCCCTGCTTCGATAATGGCAGGTCCGTCGGCATCTTGCCGGTTGCCTGGAAGATGGCATTGGCCACGACCGGCCCGATCGGCGGCGTCCCCGGTTCGCCGACCCCGGTCGGCGCTTCGGTGGACGCGATGATCGAGACCTCGACCTCCGGCATGTCTTCCATCCGCAACGGCTCATAGCTGTCGAAATTGCCCTGATCGACCTGGCCGTCGGTCAGCGTGATCTCGTTGCGCAGGACCGCGCCGAGCCCGAAGCCGATACCGCCCTCCATCTGGGCCTTGATGTTGTCCGGGTTTACCGCGATGCCGCAATCCACCGCGCACCACACCTTCTCGACCTTGACGGTGCCGTCCTCGCGCATGGAGATTTCGGCCACCTGGGCGACGTAGGTGTTGAACGACTTGTGCACGGCGACACCGCGATAGCGTCCGGCCGCCGGACCGCCGGCCCAGTCGGACATCCTGACGGCTTCGTCGAGCACGCCGAGCTTGCGCGTGTCGCCCTGGAGCAACGCGCGCCGCATGGCGACCGGATCCTTGCCCGCGGCCTTGGCCAGCTGGTCGATCATGGTCTCCATGACATAGGCCGTGTGGGTATGGCCCACGGAGCGCCACCACAAAACCGGCACCTTGGCTTCTGCGTTGTGCACGTCGAGATCGATGTCGGGGATGGCATAGGTCGCGTCCCTGATGCCCTCGACGGACACGTCGTCAATGCCGTTATGGACCGCCGCCTTCTCGAACGCGGTGCCGGTCATGATCGACTGGCCGACCACCTGATGGCGCCAGCCCGAGATCTTGCCGTCCGCGCCGACACCGGCCCTGACCCGGTGCACGAAGGCCGGGCGGTAATAGCCGCCGCGGATATCGTCTTCACGGCTGTAGACCACCTTGATCGGCTGCGGCTTGCCCCAGGCCTTGGCCAGAGCGGCCGCCTCGGCGACATAGTGGCCGTTGTAGATCGCCCGGCGCCCGAACGAGCCGCCGGCCCACATGGTGTGGATCTTGACCTTCTCCGGCGCCAGGCCAAGCACCTGGGCGGCGACGCCCTGGTCCACGGTCTGCAGCTGCGAGCCGGTCCAGAACTCCGCCGTCTTGCCGTCATAGAGCACGGTCACGTCTTCCGGCTCCATCGGTGCATGCGCCAGATAGGGGAACCGGTAGGTCGCCTCGACCACATGGGCCGCCCTGGTGAGCGCCGCCTCCGTGTCGCCTTCCTGACGCGCCTTGAGGCCCGGCTTGTCGAGCAGGCCCTCATAGTCGGCCAGGATCTCGCCGCTCGACCGGGTTTCGGCGCCCGAGAAGTCCCACTCGATCCTGAGCAGGTCGCGGGCCTTGATCGCGGGCCAGGTCGTCTTGGCCAGAACGGCGACGCCTTGGGGGATGGGGACGACGTCGACCACGCCCTTGACCTTGCGCGCCGCCTCGGCGTCGAACGACTTGAGCGTGCCGCCGAATTTGGGCGCCTGGCTCAGGACCGCCACCAGCATGTTGTCCATCTGAACATCCATGCCGTAGACGCCGGGAGCGCCCTCGGTCTTGATCCTGACGTCGATACGCGGGCGGTCCTTGCCGATATGGACCCATTGATCGGGCGACTTGAGGGCCACGTCCTTCGGCACCGCGAGTGCGGCGGCGGCTTCGGCAAACGCGCCGAACTCCGCCGTCTTGCCGCCGGAGTGGCGCACGACGCCGCCGGCGACCGTGATCTCGGATGCCGGAACGCCCCATTTCCGGGCGGCCGCCTGGACCAACATCGACCTCGCGGTCGCGCCTGCCAGGCGGTACTGGGCAAAGGAGTTGGGGATCGCGGTCGACCCGCCGGTGCCCTGAACGCCGAAAAACAGGTTCTTGTAGAGCTTTGCGTCGGCGGGAGCGAATTCGGTCGCAAGCTGGTCCCACCGGGCATCGAGCTCGTCGGCGACCAGGGTGGCAAGACCGTTCGCCGTGCCCTGCCCCTTGTCCAGATGCTTGATCACAACGGTGACCACGTTGTCCGGGGTGATCTTCACGAACGGCACAAATCCGGGATTTACCTGTGCCTCCGAAGCGGCATTGGCAAGCGGCGTCGGCAGACTGGCGCCGATGATCAGGCCCGCGCCGGCGCCGACGGAGAGCTTGAGGAAGCTGCGGCGGCTGGGATTCGCGTCGATGATGGAGCTTTGAGAATGAAGCGCGTGCATGTCGTCAGCCCTCCATGATTTCGGAAGCGCGATGGATCGCCTTGCGGATGCGATGGTAGGTCGCGCAGCGGCAGACATTTCCGTTCATCGCTTCGGTGATGTCGCCGTCGGACGGTTTCGGATTGCCGGCGAGCAGCGCCGTGGCGGACATGATCTGGCCCGACTGGCAGTAGCCGCATTGCGGCACCTGCAGCTCGTTCCAGGCGGCCTTGACCGCGGTGGCGGCCGGGCTGTCGACGCCTTCGATTGTGGTCACCGACGTCCCGTCGGCGTCTTCGATGAAGGTCTGGCACGAACGCACCGGTTCGCCGTCCAGATAAACCGTGCAGGCGCCGCACAGGGCCTGTCCACAACCGAACTTCGTGCCTGTCAGTCCCAATTCGTCGCGAAGCACCCACAACAACGGCGTATCGCCGTCGACGTCGACTTCGTGGTTTCGACCATCTACGGAAATTTTGTACACGTCTGATCCTCACTTCGATGACATCTGCTGCGACCCGAACGCCCATCGACCCGCGCGACATCCCATGCAATATACCTGCGGTCCCGGCACAGACCCCGATATCGGAGCCGAACGACCACAGAACTCTTGTCAAAGGTGTTGAAGTGCCAGCCATGTTAACGACTTATCATGGCAGTCCGATGTCGGTTCCGGCCGGCGCCCTCATCTGCGATATGGTGTGCGGTGGTTTCCTGTTCCAGCCTGAACGGCTGTTGCGCCGGACGCCGGAGATGATAAATTCGTGATACGCGGCGACTGCTCGGCACGACCCGGTGACAGAGTGTAGACGAAGATCAAGCCCTTAGCCGGACGAGAGCCCTGAAGAACAAGAAGACGAAGGTCATGCGCATGAGAGCTGTTACGCTCGCCGTCGCGGTTATAATGGCAGCGCTTTCCACCGCCCCCGGGGCGTGGGCCGAGATCGAGATCGCGGTGGTCGGTCCCATGAGCGGGCAGTACTCCGCATTCGGCGAACAGATGCGCCGCGGCGCGAAGCAGGCGGTGAAGGACATCAATGCCGGCGGCGGCGTGCTCGACCAGGAACTGGAGCTGATTGTCGGCGACGACCAATGCGATCCGATCAAGGCGGTCGAAATCGCCAACCGCCTGCCAAGCGACGGCGTCGGGTTCGTGGCCGGCCATCTGTGCTCGGCCGCCTCGATCCATGCCTCCAGAATCTATGCCGAAGAGGGCATCATTCAGATTTCCCCGGCATCGACCGATCCCAAGCTGACCGACGAAGGCGGCAGCAGCATATTCCGGGTGAGCGGCCGGGAAGACCAGCAGGGCAGGATCGCCGGCCGGTTCCTGGCACGCGTCTATAGCGACAAGAAAATCGCCATCATCCACAACAACAGCACCCGTGGACGCGACCTCGCCGGCGCCGCCAGGACCGTGATGAACGAGGCCGGCGTGGCCGAAGCGCTTTACCAGGACTACGAGCCCGCCGCCGGCGACTACACCGAGCTGATGAAGAAGCTGAGGACATGGGGCATCGAGGTGTTCTATGTCGGCGGCCACCACGCGGAGGCCGCGCTCATGATCAGGCAGGCCCATGAATTGGGCTATCGCCCGCAACTGATCTCCGGTGACACGCTGACCGCTGAAGAGTTCTGGCAGATCTCCGGCGCCGCCGGCGAAGGCGCAATCATGACCTCGACGCCGGACCCCCGGCTCAATCCGGCCTCCGCTGCGGTGGTTTCACGGTTTCGTGCAGAGAAATTCGAGCCGGAAGGTTATACGATTACAACCTATGCGGCAGTTCAGGTGTGGGCTCAGGCCGCCCGAACGGCCGGGTCAACGGAACCGGAAAAAGTCATCGATGTGCTGAAATCGAACCGTTTCAAGACCGTTCTCGGCGAGATCTCGTTCGACGCCAAGGGCGACGTGTCTACCACGAGTTACGTCTGGTACAGATGGTCAAACGGGACCTTCGCCCCGCTGTAAGCCTGACCACCATCCACAAAATGACATACGTCACGAAGGTGATACACCGATAGGTGGTACGTGTTTATGACTACAAGACCTCAAAAAAGGAGAGTCCCTATGCGACTGGTTACGCTGTTTGCAACAAGCCTTCTTGCTGTGGCGGTCGCCGCCGGAATGGCGGTCGGCGGCGAAACCCCCTCGCCGGCCGGTGCCAAGGTCTACTTCGTCAATCTCAAGGACGGGCAGACCGTAACCAGTCCGGTCACGGTCGTTTTCGGGCTGTCGGGCATGGGCGTCGCGCCGGCCGGCACGGAGAAGGAGAACACCGGCCACCACCACCTGATCATCAATGAGACGATCGAGGGCGAGGAGCTCGACGAGCCGCTTCCGGCGGACGAGCAGCATGTTCATTTCGGCGGTGGCCAGACGGAAGTGTCGATCGAGCTGCCCGCCGGCAGCCATACGCTGCAACTGGTCGTCGGCGACCACAACCACATTCCGCACAATCCCCCGGTCATGTCCGAACGGATCAAAGTCACGGTGGAGTAACGCCACGAGCGGTCACCGGGCGGACCGCGCGTGACGCCAATTCGGCGAACTCCCCGAACCTGGCCGCGGCGCCACACAGTCTCACGCCCCTTGACGGGTGCCCGATTGCTGGAACATGGTGTTTCGATACCCACAGGGCACAGAGGCGAGGACAGCGCGACGTGAAACCCTTCTTCGTTCAGATCAAGTGCGAGCTCGGCAAGGCCTATGAGGTGGCGACCCAGATCGCCGACGCCGAGATCGCGTCGGAGATCTATTCGACCGCGGGCAACTACGACCTGCTGGTCAAGTTCTATGCCGACGAAAACACCGATATCGGACATTTCGTCAACGAGCAGGTCCACCGGTTCGGCGGCGTCAAGGACACCTACACTATCATCACGTTCAGGGCCTTCTAGCTTCGGTGGCCGCCGCGCCCGATACCGGTTTTCGCCTCGGCGTCCTGATGCTGGAGACCCGGTTCCCGCGGCCGGTCGGTGATATCGGCAATCCGGCCAGCTTCCCGTTCGATGTGATTTACGACGTCGTGCCCGGCGCGCCGGTCGGCAAGGTCGTCACCGGCCACGGGCTCGCTCCGCCACTGGTCACCATGTTTGCCGAGCGCGCCCGTTGGCTTGAGCGCCAGGGAGCAAGGCTGATCACGACCGGCTGCGGGTTCATGATCCCGCACCAGCGCGAGCTGTGCCGCGCCGTCACCGTCCCG
>JBPCWF010000405.1:0-7705 GCA_051009775.1 Hyphomicrobiales bacterium
GACTGTCATTGCGCAGGAGCGGCAGGCCGCGCGCGCCGATCATCTGCTTGAGCTTCCGGGCCGCTGCCTGGTGCGCTTCGCGCTCGGCGCGGCTCGCGCGCAGATGGCGCACGCTCGCCAGCGCGCCGGCGACGATCACCGGCGCAAGCGACGTGGTGAAGATAAAGCCCGAAGCCAGGCTGCGGATCGCGTCGAGCATGGCCGAGGTGCCGGCGATATAGCCGCCCATCAGGCCGAAGCCCTTGGCCAGGGTACCTTCGATGATGTCGACCTTGTCGGCGACGCCGTCGCGCTCGGCGATGCCGCCGCCGCTCTCGCCATAGAGGCCGACCGCATGGACTTCGTCGAGATAGGTCAGCGCGTTGTGTTCGCGCGCCAGATCGCAGATCTCGCCGATCGGCGCGATATCGCCGTCCATTGAGTAGACCGATTCGAAGGCGACGATCCTGGGCCGGCCGGGATCGATCGAGCACAGATGCCGCTCGAGGTCTCCGAGGTCGTTATGGCGCCAGATCCGTTTGTCGCAGCGTCCGTGACGGATGCCGTCGATCATCGAGGCGTGATTGTCGGCGTCGGACAGGATCACGCAGTCGGGCAGCAGATGCGCCAGGGTGGCAAGCGCGGCCTGGTTGGCGATGTAGCCGGAAGTGAACAGCAGCGCGGACTGTTTGCGATGAAGTGCTGCGAGTTCCTGCTCGAGCTGGACGTGATAATGGGTCGTGCCGGAGATGTTGCGGGTGCCGCCCGAGCCCGCGCCCGCGGTGTCGAGCGCGCGGTGCATGGCGTCGAGCACGCCTGGGTGCTGGCCCATGCCGAGATAGTCGTTGCTGCACCAGACCGTGATCTCGCGCTCGCCGTCGGGCCCATAATGCGTGGCGCGGGGAAACCGGCCCTGCACTCGTCTGATATCGGCGAATTCCCGATACCTGCCTTCGTCTTTGACCTTGTCGATCGCGGCGCGCGCCAACGCTTGATATTCAATCGTCATAACTACTCATACAAAGCCGACATCGCGGCGGTTTAATGACACCAGAAGCTCGGGCCGTGCACAAACCTGCGGGATCAGCGACCTTTCTTTTTCGACATCGCCCGGAGCAGTTTCTGCAGGGCGACGCGTTCGAGTTCCTCCTGGCTGGCATAACGCGAGCCTGCAATCGAGACCTCGGTGCCGGACGCCGCATCTATGGCCGAAACTTTGACCGCTTTCCCGATCGCGATATGCTCAAAGTAGATTTCACGCGATCTCGATGTCTGACGGTTGCGTCGCACGTTTCAGCCTACCGCTCACCGCCGGACCGATGCCGGAAACCGTAGGGTGCGTTGCGCGGACATCGCTGCACCGACCCGCGGAGTCTACGGTCGTGACGCGGCTTTGCCAATCCGGAACGAGCTCCTCACGAAAGTGTCAACTGTCTTGAGCTTAAGCGTTTTTGCGGTCAACGGACTTCGTTGAACGGATCGAACGCCTGCCGCTCGCCCGCGTCTGCTTTAGCCTGCTTCGGATCCGGCTTGGGCTTGGGCCTGGGCGGATTGAAGGTGGCGACCGACGGCGGTTTCGGTTTGTGCTTTCGTTTGGCCTTGGTGTCCGGTTTCGGGCGGGCATAGATGTCGGGCCGGAAATGCACCGAACCGTCGGACGTCGCCCATGCTGTCAGGTAGACGATGCGCAGCGGCACCCTCCGGCCGAGCTGGACATCCAGGCGTTCGCGCTCCGCGGTGACCTCGTCGACCCGCTCAGACGACCAGTCGTTCTGCCCCTTGAGCAGCCACTTGACCAGGGAACCGACATCGTCGACACGGACGCAGCCCGAGCTGTCATAGCGCACGGCCTGCGCGAACAGTCCCTTGCCCGGCGTGTCGTGCAGGTAGACGTCGTGGTCGTTTGGAAAGTTGATCCGCACCGACGCCATGGCATTGGATTCGCCCGGCTCCTGGCGGAAGAAATAGGTCTTCGCCGAGGCCTTCGTCCAATCGACCTTGCGGGGATCGACTTCCTCGCCGTAATAGCTGCCCTTGAACACCCGAATGTTGATCTTCTTGAGGTAGCTCAGGCCTTTGCGCAGCTGCGGGATGATGTCCTTTTCGGCGATGCTGATCGGAGCATGCCAATAGGGGTTGAAGTTCAGCTGAACGATGTCGCTCATGACCTCGGGCGTCGGGCGGTCGAGCTTGCCGACGACCGTGTTGTGGCGTGAATATAGGTAACCGTCCTCGACCGCTTCGAGTTCGGCGGACGGAATGTTGACCACCACGTAACGTCCCGAAAGACCCTGGGAATACTTGCGCACGCGCGGCAGGTTCGCCTCCAGCGCCTTCAACCGCTCCGCCGCCGGCACGTTGAGCGCGCGGCGTGTCCGCTCGTCGACCTTGCCGCTGGCGAGCAGGCCGTGGCGTTCCTGGAACCTGGCAACCGCCTTCTGCACCGCTTCCCCGTAACTGGAGGGGTCGAAACCCTCGGGCGGCACCAGATCGCCGGCGATCATCAGGCGGTGTGTTAGAACTTCGACCCGCTTGCCTTTCGAGCCGACGACCATTGCATGGCCCCTCGGGATCTTCGGCCAGCCGCCGCGCCTGACAAAGATCTGGTAGCGCGCGATCGCCTCAAGAATGGACTGCTCGGAATCGGCCCCGAGCATCGGGCGCTCGTGCTTGCCCTCGGCGATCTTGGTCTTGCGCGCCGAAGGATCGATGCCGTCGTCCCACGAAAAGGTCCGCTCTTCGATCGTCTCCGCGTTGACCGCGGTCGACAGGGCCACGAAGGATGTGGAAAACGCCCACGGAACCAGCAAAGTCGCACATCCCGCCACAAATCTGCGCAATGCGTGCGAATGCCAGTGTCTAGGAGACATGGTTCATTTCTCCAGGGACGGACGGCCGCATCTTCGGCCGGAAATGTGATTCGTTCCACCGGCAACGCCCCAGCCACCGATAGGTCACTGGTAGCAACAATTCGGCTGCCGGTCAAAGCGGCTCACGCAGTTGTTATGTTTTGGGGAAAGGCCTAGGGCCTGTGGACAATAGTGGTTGCGGTGTTGGTTTGACCAGGTTGGTTCAGTGTCGTGGTGTGAGGAGGAAGGACATGCAGCGCATATTCGACGACGAACAGTGCGTCACTGGGCCAATCTGGCCAAATCCCGGAGGGACGCGGCCCATTTGGCCCCTGGACGTCGTTGCGAAAGGCTTGAAGTGGGCGACACTACGGCGCCTTCCGCGCCTAGCCAGCGGCCAAATGGGCCACGCCAGCACTGCAACCATGATTGTCCACAGGCCCTAGTTCTTTGTTAAAGCATGTCTTTTCCCGAAACCGGTGCCCACTTTCGGGAGACATGCTCCAGGCGTTTCACCACATCTAGTCCATGAACGAATATCTTACCACCAAGGAACTGGCCGAACTGCTGCGCATCAAGGAGCGCAAGGTCTACGATCTTGCCGCCTCCGGCGAGGTTCCCTGCTCGCGCGCCATGGGCAAGCTCCTGTTCCCGCGCCGCGCGGTCGATGCCTGGCTTGCCGAAAACAGCTCGGGCTTCACGCCGGGACGTGCTGCGGAGCGGCCGCCGGTGTTCCTCGGCAGTCACGATCCCTTGCTCGACTGGGCCCTGCGCGAGTCGCGCTCAGGGCTTGCGACCTTTTTCGACGGCAGCCTGGACGGGCTCGAACGGTTCGCCGCGAACGAAGGCATTGCCTCGGGCCTGCATATTTTCGACCCGGAGGCCGCGACGTGGAACGTGTCCGCCATTGCCGGCCGGTTCGCCGGCCAGGATGTGGTTCTTGTGGAGTGGGCGAAGCGTGAGCGCGGCCTCATCGTGCGCCTGGAAGACAGGGACGCAATTTCCGAAATGTCCGATCTCAGGGGCCGAAGCGTGGCGCCGCGCCAGGCCGAAGCCGGAAGCCAGGCGCTGTTCGCGCATCTCCTCACCGAGGCCGGCCTGACCGGGCGGGACATAGAGGTGATCCCGCCGGCGCGTTCGGAGAACGATGCCGCCGTCGCGGTGCTCGAAGGCAAGGCCGACGCGGCGCTCGGGCTTTCGGCGCTCGCCCGCCAGTACCGCCTGGCCTTCATCCCCGTCGTCACCGAGCGGTTCGATCTTCTGGTCGACCGGCGCGCCTGGTTCGAGCCGCCGCTTCAGGCGTTCTTCGCGTTCTGCCGCTCCGGCGCCGTCGCCGCCAGGGCCGCGGACATGGGTGGTTACGATGTCGAGGCCTTCGGCCACGTCCATTTCAATGCCTGACTGGGACGCGAAATATGCCGGGCGCGAGGCCCCGTTCGGTGACGCGCCGAACGAATATGTCCGCGAAATCCTGGCCCGGTCCGATTTCGACGCCCGCTCGGCGCTGTGTCTCGCCGATGGCGACGGCCGCAACGGCACATGGCTGGCGCGCCAGGGCCTCGCCGTCACCGCCGTCGACCTGTCCGAAGTCGCGACGGAAAAGGCGCTCGGGCGTGACGCGGCGTCGGCCGTCACGGTCGAGCGCATCACCGCCGACCTTGCGGTCTGGACGCCGCCGGCGCGGCGCTGGCAGGCCGCGTTCGTCATTTACCTGCAGTGCGACCCGGCAACCCGTGCTCGTGCGCTGCGGCTGTGCGTGGACCATCTGGAGCCCGGCGGCTGGCTGGTTATCGAGGCGTTCGCCAAACCCGTCGCAGGGCGGCCCGGTTTCGGGCCGGACGATGCGTCCGTGCTCTATGATCTGCCGGAAATCGAAGCCGCCGTGCCTGACCTCACCGTCATCGAGGCCTTCATCGGCCGCACAGTGCTTGATGAAGGCGGCCGGCACAGTGGCGAAGCCGAGGTCGTACGCTTCGCCGCGCGCAAACCGGATTCAGCCTTGGATCAGGACCCATAAAACGGGTTCCATTTTTGTGGCGAACAGTGATTCAAGGCCTCTGGAAGGAGAACTTGGATGATCACTGTTTTTTGGCTTACGGAGCAGCAGTTTGAGCGGCTTCGGCCACTATTGCCGACCGAGAACATGTGCTCGTCGTTCGACGCCAACACGCTGGCCGCCGCGAAATTCACCGTACTCATACACATTTGCTCTTCTCCCGCCCGGCTCCTGCCGGCCGGTGGTGCGTTCTCCACTGCAAACGCCCCGCCTTGTGATTAAGGTCTTTGTGTTCAGCTCTGACCGTTTCGCGCGTTCGGAAAGAACAGCTGTTCGCCGCCAAGCTTGTACGCGGCGATCGCTTTCTGCCCCTCGGCGCTGAGAATCCAGTCGATGAACGTCTGGCCCCACTCCGCCTTCACGTTCGGATGTTTCTCCGGATTGACCAGGATGACGCCATACTGATTGAACAGATCGTCATCGCCCTGGACGTGGATCGTGTAATCGCCCTTGTTCTTGAAGCTGATCCAGGTGCCCCTGTCGGTCATGGCATAGGCGCTCATGCCGATCGCGGCATTGAGCGTTGCGCCCATGCCCGAGCCGGTTTCGCGGTACCATGCGCCGCTGTGTCCGCTCGGGTCCACCTCGGTCGCCTTCCACAGGCGCATCTCTTTTGTGTGCGTGCCCGAATTGTCACCGCGCGAGGCGAACACGGCCTTGGCTCCGGCAATCTTTTTGAGCGCCGCCGGGCCATCCGTCATGCGGGCGATCCCGGCCGGGTCCGCCGGCGGGCCGACGATGACGAAGTCGTTATACATGACGTCCGACCGCTTCACGCCGTAGCCCTCGGCGACGAACTTCTCTTCTGCCGGCTTGGCGTGCACCAGGAGCACGTCGCCGTCGCCGTTCCTGGCGTTCTTGATCGCCTGTCCGGTGCCGACCGCGACCACATGGACCGTGATGCCGGTCCTTTCGGTGAACATCGGCAGGATGTGATCGTAAAGGCCCGAATTGGCCGTAGACGTGGTCGATTGCAGGATGATCGCCTTGTCGCCGGCGATCGCAGCCGATGCGCCCGCCACGGCAAAAAGCGCCGCGGCGCCAAGGGCAAAGAGCCTCCGTGTGATCATGCTTGAGCTGCTCCTTACAGAATGATCCGTCCGCCGAGATAATCGCGCGCCGCGTCCGAGGCTGGTGCCTCGAAGAAGCTGGCCGCGGGTGTGTGTTCCAGAACCCGGCCGCGATGCAGGAATACGATCTCGTCGCCCAGACGCCGGGCCTGGCCGATATCGTGGGTGACGAAAATGATTTTGGTGCCGCGGTCCTGCGCCGCCCGCACGATTTCCTCGATCCAGTAGACCGAGGCGGGGTCGAGGCTCGCAGTCGGCTCGTCGAGAAACAGCACCTGCGGGTCGAGCGCCAGTGCCCGGGCAAGCGCAAGCCGCTGCTGCTCGCCGCCGGAAAGCAGCCGGGCCGGCTGTCTGGCGCGGTCGCCGAGCCCGACATGGTCGAGAATGTCGGCGCGGCGTTTTGCGGTGGCAGTGCCGCGCAGGCCGAGCACGAAGTCGATATTGGCGGCAACTGAGCGGCGCAGCAGGATCGGGCGCTGGAACACCATGGCCTGGCGCCGCCGAATGCCCTCGTCGAGCGCCCGCCCGCCCCATGTGATCTCGCCCGAGGTCGGCGCGATCATGCCGTGCAGCAACCGCAGAAGCAGGCTCTTACCGGCGCCGTTCGGGCCCATCACGATGGTCAGGGGGCCGGGCTTCAGGCACAGATCGACCCGGTCGATCAGCCGTGCGCCGTCCAGGTCGAGCACCAGATTGCGGGCTTCGGCGGGAAAAATGCTGTCGTCCCGGTTTACGGCGGTGGCGATCTGAGGATTATGCCCGGCCGTTACGTCAAGCATAGGCGTGCCTCACAGCGGTCAGACGCATGGCCATGACGCCCGCATTGACGGCAAGCGCGGTCGCCATCAGGACGAGGCCGAGCGCCAGCGCCAGCGCCAGGTCGCCCTTGGACGTCTCGAGCGCGATCGCCGTGGTCATGACCCGGGTCAGGTGATCGATATTGCCGCCGACGATGATGACGGCACCGACTTCGGCCACCGCACGGCCGAACCCGGCCAGCGCCACGGTCAGGAGACTGTAACGCGCATCCCACAGAAGCGCGCCCATGGCCGTTCGGGTCGGAACCGAGAGCGAGCGGAACTGTTCGGCGTATTCCGCGTGCAGGTCCGAGATCACCTGGGTCGACAGGGCAGCGACGATCGGCGTGATCAGGATGGTCTGCGCGATGATCATGGCGGTGGGCGTATAGAGCAGCTGAAGCCAGCCCATCGGGCCTGCGTTGGACAGCATGAGGTAGACCAGAAGTCCGACGACGACCGGCGGCAGGCCCATGAGCGCGTTCAACAGCACCAGAAGGACATTGCGTCCGGGAAACCGTGAGATCGCCATGACGGCGCCGAGCGGCAGGCCGAGTGCGCAGGCCATCGCCACGGCGGTCAGACTGACCCGCATTGACAGGCCGATGATCTCCAGCAGGTCTGCGTCTGCGGAGAGCACCAGGCCGAAGGCGAGAGCGAACGCTTCCCCGAAATCCTGCATGACTATGTTTTTTCTACGGTATCGTGCGTTTCACGGAGAATATTGCACTATATGCCGGGTACGGCAAGGGTCAGATGCCGACCCGCCGAGCGCCATGGCTCTGCCGGGAACGAGCGTTCCCGTGCGTTTGTCAGGGAAATGTGCAGATCGGCGTCGATCAGGCGCTGCGGTCGATGGTCTTGCCGGACGGCTCCGATGTCTTGGCGCGTGCGGCGTCTTCATGGGATTTGGCCGCGGCCTGCGCTTCGGCGGGTTTGTCCGTCTCGGTGGCC
>JBPCWF010000406.1:0-3231 GCA_051009775.1 Hyphomicrobiales bacterium
CGCTCTATGCCCGTGCGCTGACCGCCGCCGGTGGCGACCCCGAGGTCGTGGACGGTCGCGGCCTCACCGTGGCGGGCCTTGTCGCAGCGCACGCGACGATAGAGGAGCGCCTGGATGCCTGATACCAGCCCGCAACGAAACCTGATTGCCATACTGCGCGGCATCACGCCGGATGAAGCTGTCGCCGTGACCCAGGTGCTGGTCGAGGAAGGATTTGCGCTCATTGAAGTGCCGATGAACTCGCCCGAGCCGCTGGAGAGCATCTCGCGGATGGCCGCGGCCGGGTTCCCCGGCACTGTCCAGATAGGCGGCGGCACCATACTCACTCCGGCCGAGGTCGATGCCCTCGCCGCTACAGGCGGACGCTTCGTCGTCTCGCCCGACTGCAACCCGGATGTAATCCAACGGACGAAAGAAAAGGGGCTCGACTCCTGGCCCGGCGTATTCACCGCGACGGAGTGTTTTGCTGCACTCCGCAACGGTGCCGACAGGCTCAAGCTGTTTCCAGGGGCCCAACTGAGGCCGGACGGCCTGAAGGCGCTTCGGGCCGTGTTGCCGCCGTCGACGCCGCTCTATGTCGTCGGCGGCGCCGACGCTGCCAACTTCGCCGAGTGGCTGGTGGCCGGCGCCACCGGCTTCGGCATCGGGTCGGCGCTTTACAGCTCCGGCGCGAGCCTGGAAGACATCCGTCAGGCGGCACGTCGGCTGGTGACGGCCTTCGACAAGGCGCACTCGCAGATTGAGGCGGCTGCGTGATTTGAGAACAAAGGTGGCGACGCGGTGCACTGCCTGAAGCGCCGCATCGAAGGGAGGATACCATGGAAGATCAATCTGGCAGCCTTTGGGAGTGGTTGTTCCCGTTTGCCTTTTTCTTCTGTGTGGGCTGGGCGGTCTGGCATGCGCCTGCATACATTCTCGATTTCATTCCGCCGAGCAGTGCCAGTCTTTTCGACCAGATGAGCGAGTTGCATCAGCGAAAGGACGTGACCCCGGGCATGCCCGGCCTGTTCGGCGGCTTCGCCGACCCGATTGACTGGGCTGCGCTTATCCTTGTTCCGATCACGTTCATCATCGGTGCGCGGACCGTGCGCTGCGCTCATATGGAATTTGAGGAATGGCGACCGATCGATCGCATTTCGTTGTTTATCGGTCGTGTGACCATGATCATGATCATCCTGATGACCTCGATCATGCTCTACGAGGTCTTCCTCCGTTATGTGGTGCAACAACCGACCCTTTGGGCAAATGAGCTGACGCTCTGGATTGCCGGGTTCGTGTTTCTGTGCTCGGGCCTCTACGCCATGCAGCAGCGTTGCCACATTCGGATTTTCCTCCTGTACGACATCCTGCCGCGCCCGATGCAGCACGCCTTCGACGTGATTTGGGTTTTCCTGTTCGTGGTGTTTGCGTTTTTCCTTGTTTACGGCAGCTTCCACCAGGTCTTTGTGACCAAGTTTTACAAATGGGAAATGTTCGGGACCGCATTCGACCCGCCGATCCCGGCAACCGTGCAGCCGATGATCCTGATCACGATCGTGCTCATCGCCGCGCAGGCCGTGGTCAACCTGATTTCAGACTGGAACCTCGAGCCAACGGTGCACACCGGCGCCGATGACATCGACGAGGACGAGCTTGAGGCGATCAAGCGTAGCTTGGGAGCAGACTGATGGACGTCGGAACGATTTCAATTGTCCTCGTCTTGGGGCTGATATTCCTTCTCGCAATTGGCATGCCTTTGGGCTTTGCCTCGGCTTTTCTCGCCCTCGTGGTCCTGGTGATGAAGTTCGAGCCGACGCTTCTGACTGACCCTTTGAGTTTCGGCGACGGGCTTTTGACCGGGCGGCCGGGTACCGGGCCGCTCTATATCCTGACCCAGAAGATCTTCGACCTGTTAACGGAATATGTGCTCATATCCGTCCCGTTGTTCATATTCATGGCAGCACTCCTGGAACGGTCGGGTGTTGCCAAGGAGATGTACGACTCGCTTGACTTCTGGCTCAGTCGCGTTCGTGGCGGCATTGCCATCGTGACCTCGCTGATGGCCGTGATTCTCGCTGCGATGTCGGGAATTATCGGAGGCGAAGTGGTGCTGCTGGGCCTTATCGCCCTGCCACAGATGCTTCGCCTCGGCTACGACCAGAACCTCGCTATCGGCACGATCTGCGCCTCCGGTTCGCTCGGAACGATGATCCCGCCTTCGATCGTACTGATCATATACGGCCTGATCACCGAGACATCGATCAAAGCCCTCTTTACCGGGGCCTTCGTGCCGGGCTTCATGCTGGCAAGTTTCTTCATCATTTACATCGTCGTGCGCACACATTTGAATCCGAAACTCGCTCCGTTGCCCGAGCCAAAGCCGGAGGACCCGACGGGGCGGCAGAAGGTTGGAATGTTCTGCGGTCTTCTGTCGATCCTGGCGACCGGCGTCGCCGCGTTGTTCCTGTTGCGGGCCCTCTACTTAACCGTGACCGGGAGAAACGCCAACATTGGCGAGGACCTCGAGCCGCTCTTTCTTGGCATGAGTTATCACCTGCCCTATCTCGCCGGCGCAGTGGTCCTGGGTCTGGTTCTTGCTCTCTTTGTTGTTGGTCGCGAGCGATCGCGCAACGGCTGGCGGCACGGCAAGGGTCTGGTGCCGCCGCTGACGGTCATCGGCATCGTGATGGGCTCGATCTACGGCGGGATTACGGGCATCACCGAGGCCGCCGGCATGGGCGCGTTCGCGGTGTTCGTGATCGCCCTGATTCGAGGCGAAGCCTCCGTCCGCCTGCTTTGGGACAGCCTGATGCGGACATTGAGATCCACAGGTACGATCATCTGGGTGACCGTCGGCGCCGCGGCTCTATCTGGATCATACACGCTGGCCGGCGGACCGGCGTATATCGCGGAGCTGATTGTGGGGGCCGAAATGCCGCCCATGCTGGTCCTCCTGACGATGATGCTCATCCTGCTCTTCATGGGCGCGTTCATGGACTGGGTGGGTATCGTCCTTCTGGTCATTCCCGTGTTCCTGCCGATCGTGCAGCGCCTGCCGATTGAGGAAATCGGATACATCGGACAGCTTGCGCCATATCAGGTTTCGATCTGGTTCGGGGTCCTGTTCTGTATGAACATGCAGGTCAGTTTCCTGTCGCCACCATTTGGGGGCGCTGCGTTCTATCTGAAGTCGGTGGCGCCGCCGCACATCTCGCTGACCGATATCTTCCGAGGGTTCCTTCCATTCATCGG
>JBPCWF010000407.1:0-5006 GCA_051009775.1 Hyphomicrobiales bacterium
TGCGTGGTGTTTGGCGAAGACACGAACCTTTCCTCCGAGCCGCCCGGCCACGCAAGCCCGCTACAAATCCTGTTCGCGCAGGAACGAGAGCATCGCCTCCCGGCAATCTTCCGGCCGCTCGATTTGAAGCAGATGCCCTGCTCCCTGGATGGCTTCGTAGACATAGGCGCCCTCGCCTGCGAGCGCCTGGTTTGCCCGCCCGGTCGGCGGACCGGCCCCTTCCGGGTCGGCGCCGATGAGCTTGGCCGGCACGCCCAACGCGTCGGCACGAGGCCACAAGTCGAGGGTGAGTGCGGCCAGATAGATCGACGCTTCGAGCTCTCTCTGACAGCTGAGCCTGTAGCCGCCCTCTCCGTCGGCGCGCAAAACCGCACGCGCCATGTCGGCATGCGCCTGGGGCATCCAGTTGGCGCTTCCTTTTGCCTCGGCATAGATGTGCTGGAGGTCTTGCGGCGAAGAGAAGGCTTCGGGCCGTTCGCTCGCCCAGTTCACGAGCTTCAGTTCGAAGCCGCGCATCGCCTCATAGAGCGGATGACCGGACGGAGGGACACTCGGCGGGTCGAACAGGATCAGGGCGTCGAACGGCGAACCCATATCGAGCGCATTCTTCATCGCCGCGCGCGCCGACATGGAATGGAACACACCGACCGTGCTCTTCGGCCCAAGGCGGTCCTCGACCGTGGCGTGGACACATGCCAGATCGGCAGCCATCTGCTGATAGTGATGTCCATCCGCCCCGGTCGGCGGGTTGCGGCCGTGATTGCGCATGTCGAACAGCACGATGTCGAAACCGGCCAGCAGGGGCTCCCAGAAAACCCTGTAGCCGTCCACCGCGAAGCCGTTTCCGTGCGAGATGTACAATCGGGTGGTTGCCGGATTTTCCGAATGGCGAATGACGAATTGCGCGCCATCGTCTGCCGTGACCTCGAACTCCGAAAACTCTCCTTCGCCACTGCCCATAAAAACCCCTCTGGCCAAATTGCATCGCCCGACCGCCGGCAAGGCGGGCCGGCCGATTCAGGTTTCGAAATATCACTTGAGCAGCGCCGCCACCAGTGCACACACCATCGCGGCGCAAGGTGTCTGGGCTATGAAGGTTGGTTGGCCCTGGGGAACCTGGACCCGTGCGGCGTGTTCAGGTCACGCCGAGGCGCGATTTGAGCTCCGTGCTCGAGGTGGTGTACTGGAACACCAGCCGTTCGTCGGGATAGATGTAGTGGAACGCGTGGTGCGCCATGAGCGCGCCCTCGTGGAAGCCCGAGAGGATCAGCTTCAGCTTGCCCGGATAGGTCACGATATCGCCGATGCCGTAGATCCGGGGCGTCGAGGTCTCGAACTTCTCGGTATCGACGGGGATCAGGTTCTCTTCCAGATTGAGGCCCCAGTCGGCGATCGGGCCGAGCTTCATGGTCAGGCCGAAGAACGGCAGCAGGGTGTTGCAATCGACCGTGATGTCGTCGCCGGCCTTGGTGTGGATGTTGACCCCGGAGAGTGTCGAGCCGTCGCCTTCCAGGCTTTTGACCTGACCCAGGTGAAAGGTCACCTTGCCGTCGTCGACCAGGGCGCGCATGCGGGAAACCGAGTCCGGTGCCGCGCGGAACTCCTCGCGCCGGTGCACGAGCGTCATGCTCTTCGCCAGGGGCTGCAGGTTCAACACCCAGTCGAGCGCGCTGTCGCCGCCGCCGACGACCAGGATATCGCGGTCACGGAAGTCCTCCATCCGGCGCACGGAATAGAACACGGACGTGCCCTCATATTCGTCGATGCCCGGGATCGGCGGCTTCTTGGGCAAGAAGCTGCCGCCGCCGGCTGCGATCACGATGATCTTCGTGTCGAGCACGATGTCGCCGTCCGTGTGCAGCCGCCAGGTCTCGTCGTCGATCTTCTCGAGCGCGGTCACCATATGGTTCAGGTGAAACTCGGGCGAGAACGGCTCGATCTGCTCCATCAGCTTGTCGGTCAGTTCCTGCCCGGTGACGACGGGCATGGCCGGAATGTCGTAGATCGGCTTTTCCGGATAGAGCTCGGCGCACTGGCCGCCGACCTTGTCGAGAATGTCGATCACGTGGCAGCGGATGTTGAGCAGACCGAGCTCAAAAACCGCGAACAGGCCGACGGGGCCTGCGCCGATGACCACGGCGTCGGTCGATATCGCGTTGCCAGTCATGGTGTTGCGCACTCCATCCCTGAGAGGAAACCGAAGTTTCCGGCGCGCCCTCGCCTAGAATTGTTGTTCGGGCACTTTTACCACGAGCCCGTCCAGCTCGTCTGTGACGCTGATCTGGCAGGACAGGCGGCTGGTATCGCGCACGTCGAAGGCGAAGTCGAGCATGTCCTCTTCCATTTCCTCGGGCCGCCCGACCACATCGATCCATTTGGGATCGACATAGACATGGCACGTGGCGCAGGCGCAGGCGCCGCCGCACTCCGCATCGATGCCCGGCACCATGTTCTTGATCGCCGCTTCCATGACCGTCATGCCCGGCTGCGCGTCGACCACATGCTCGGTGCCGTCGTGTTCGATATAGGTGATTTTTGCCATTATGACCTGCGCCGAAACCGCTGAAAATCCAGGCTGCGGCCCAATGGCTGCGTCAGCCGCGAGCGGTGCGCACAAAGGGCTCGAACCGGCGCCTCGTATAATGGAAATCCAGAAGCGGCGCAACGCCGGATCACTGATCGTCAAGCAACCCGTTGATGAACGCGTTGGCTTCGTCGATCGAACCGGACAGGTCCGCGATCGCCTGGTTCCTGTCGTTTTCGGACGACGCGAACGACAACCGCTCGAGCGCAAGCGCGACATCGGCGACATGCCACGCCCCGATGCCCTTGGCGGAGCCTTTGAGCGTATGGGCCGCCTCATTCCAGGTCTGATTGTCGGCCGCATTGCGCAACCGGTCGAGATAGATCAGGGACTGCTTGCAGAACAGGTTCAGGATCTCGTGCTCAAGCTCCCGGTTACCCATGGTGTATTTGGCGAGATGGACCAGATCCACCGGCCGGTCGTGATCCAGTTCCGGCGTGCCGCCCTCATGCTCGATCTCGTCGGTAACGGCCTTGTTTCCGCTGGGCATGATGTCGTACTCACAACTCGTAAGAGGTCATGAGCTCAAGCTTAGAGGACGCGGGATACCATCTGGTTAACGCGGCGCGCTCAGGCGCCGCCGGTCGGCCGCGCGCCAATCACCCGGTGGCCTTCAACGGTTAGCCTGCAGACCTGCCAGTCCGCTTTCTGGGGGTTGGAGAACCACGGTTCCGCCCATCCGTTTTCGATACAGGCGCGGATGGTGCGGGGATTGATTTCCCGGCCGTCCCCATCGAACAGCGGAAGCTTGCCGCCGGGCTGTTTCAGGCCGCGTTTGAGATAGCTTCGTTGCGCCGCGGTGGGGCTGGATCTTCGTGTCCCCTTGGCCTCTGTCGAGGCTCTTGTGCGGTCTCGCGTTGGTGTTCCCCTCCCAGGCGCACGGGATTTAACCACGTTCGCCATAGGGTGTATAAAACCACCGCTTTCTATTTGTAGGCAAGGGAAAATCGAGTATTCTCGTAGCGCATCTCCTATGGGGGGGTTGCAGGAGGCCACGCAATTCAGTTTCGAACCTATTTTGCTGCCAGGGGCGGCTTGCGTGAAAAGACCACCTTCGCGGAATTCTGGCGCGAAGGGGTCGGGGCGGTCTTTGGGGTTAGCCGCTCCCGGAAAATAGGTCTATGGAATCACCGGTTTTCCTGCAAAATGAACATGTTTAGTGCGAATCTTAAAGGTTCGCGACACTGGTGACACATGTCTGCCAAGCAGGTAGGTTAGTGTCGTCGGTTCAGTGGTGGGAAGCGTGAATCATGGCAAGTCGACTAGAGTCCAGAAAGTCCTCGGCAAGGAAGTCGTCCGTCAAGGCGGCTGAGCGCAAAAAAGCGCTCGCTGAGAGCGCTCACAGCCGCTCAATGCGCACGGAGGGCGAGCGCCCTCCACAGCCCCGCCGCCCGGCCGATGCACCCGTGGCACGCCCGGCCAACGAAAACGAGCCGACCACGGCCGCATTGATCGGCAGCCTTAAGCAGCAGCCGTCGGCGGCCCCGTTCTTCATGGGCTCTCTGTTCAGTGCGGTCTGGCTCATCGCCTATATCGCCTACGTGCTCAGCGCCAACCGGCCCGAGGCCGAGCGCCTCGGCGGCTTCGGCGAGGCGTTCTCGCAGATGCCCATGGAATCGATGATCGTGCTGTTCGCGATGGCCGTGCTGCCGATTATTCTGGTCGGATCGATCAGCTATCTGATCTGGCGCGCCCAGCAGATGCGCCAGGTGTCGCAGACCCTGGTCCAGACCGCGCTGCGCCTGATCCGCCCCGAAGACGTCGCGAACGAGGGGTTTTCGACCATCGGACAGGCGGTGCGCCGCGAACTCGGCCAGTTGGTCGGCGGCGTCGAACACGCGATCGCCCGGGCCGGCGAGCTCGAAACCATCGTCCACAAAGAAATCAGCGCGCTCGAGCGCGCCTTTGGCGGCAACGAAGAGCGCATCCGGACGCTGCTCGACGGCCTGGAGAAACAGCGCACCGCGCTGGAGGAGGCCGGGTTCGTGCTCGGCTCGGAAGCCAACCCCCTGGTCAACCGCCTTGAGCAGAACACGTCCACCCTGCAGCAGATCATCGATAGCGCGTCGACCACGCTCCATTCGCTTGAAACCGGACTGAAGGAAAGCACCCATGAGCTGGGCGGCGCGATTGCCGAGATCGCGCAGCAGGCGAGCGGCACCAGCGAGCAGATCGCGCAGCAGACCGGCCGCCTCGAGCAGATCTCGAACACCGTCCTGCAGGACATGCGCAAGTTCAACGAGCAGTTGGGCGAGCAGACCGACACGCTGACCAAGACCACCCATGCGCTCGAGCATTCGAGCACCGAATGGGCTCAGGAAGTCGAGCGCGTCTCCTCCAACGTCACCACCCAGATGCGCGACACCTCGTCGGAACTGTCGTCGCTGCTGCGCGGCGCCAGCACCGAGTTCGACGAGGCCAA
>JBPCWF010000408.1:0-2979 GCA_051009775.1 Hyphomicrobiales bacterium
GAAAGAGAGACAGGAACCCCAGGTCAAAGTTGCTGCTATCGGTGTTGCCGGCGAACAGGGTGTCATGTATGCCTGCGTGGTCAACGACCTGCACCGGGCGGCCGGGCGCTCCGGCGTCGGTGCGGTCATGGGGTCCAAAAACCTCAAGGCAATCGCCGCCCGCGGCACCGTGGGCGTGAGCGTCGACAACCCGAAAGCCTTCATGGACACGGTCAAGTGGACCCATGAGAAGATGGCCGCCAGCACCGGCCGCAAGGAGCTCACCGAGCTCGGCACCAATGCCATGATCGACATGATGCAGGATTTCGGCGGCCTGCCGACGCGCAACTTCCAGGCGGTCCAATTCGAAGGCGTCGACAAGATCAACGCCTCCGCCATGATGGAGACCAAGCCCAACGGCCATCGCAACCTGGTCACCAACAAGGCCTGTTTCGGCTGCACCATCGCCTGCGGGCGCATCGCCCATATCGACGAGAACCATTTCACCATCGTCAACCGCAAGGAGTACATGCATGCCTCCGGCGGTCTCGAATACGAGACGGCTTACGCCTTCGGGCCGATGTGCGGCGTCGACGACATCGACGCCCTGACCTTCGCCGGCTACATGACCAACGAGCACGGCTACGATCCGATCTCCTTCGGCGGCACGCTCGGCGCCGCCATGGAGCTCTACGAGGTGGGCGTCATCACCAAGGACGACACCGACGGCGTCGACCTCAGCTTCGGCAATGCGGAAGCGCTCACGATCATGGCGGAGAAGACCGGCAAGTTCGAAGGCTTCGGCCAGATCCTGGGGCTCGGCTCAAAGCTCATGTGCGAGAAATACGGCCACCCGGAAATCGCCATGGTCGTCAAGGGTCAGGAGTTCGCCGGTTACGACAGCCGTGCGCTCCAGGGCATGGGGCTCGGCTACGCCACGTCCAACCGCGGCGCCTGCCATCTGAAGCACGACGTCTTCGGGCCGGACATGGACGACCAGACCGGCAAGGGCAAGGCCAGGCCGTGCAAGGACAGCCAGGACTATGTCGCCATGATCGACTCGACCGGGCTCTGTCTGTTCACCGGCGGCGCCGGCATGAAGGCGGACGCGTTCCAGGCGCTGATGGACGCGGCCTGCGAAGGCGAATGGACCGAGGAAAGCATGCTCATGTCGGGCGAGCGCACCTGGACGCTGGAGCGCATGTTCAACCTCAAGGCCGGCCTGACCAAGGCGGATGACGACCTGCCGGCGCGCCTGAAAGAGGTGCCGGCGCCGTCCGGCACCGCCAAGGGCAAGGTCTCCGCGATCGACGAGATGCTGCCGGAGTATTACGAGTATCGCGGCTGGACACCGGACGGCGAGCCGACCACCCAGACGCTGCAGCGCCTCGGCATGACCGAAACCATGGGGGTCTGAGTCATGGACTATGTGGTTGTCGGGGCCGGGCCGGCGGGCGTCATCGCCGCCGAGACCCTGCGGCGGGTCGATCCCGCGGGCACGGTCAAGCTGATCGGCGACGAGCCGGAGGCGCCCTATTCACGCATGGCCATACCCTATCTCCTGGCCGATGAGATCGAGGAGAACGGCACGTATCTGCGCCATGGTGCCGGGCACTACGACACCCGCGGCATCGAAGTGGTTCAGGCCCGTGTCGACCAGATAGCGCCGAAGGCCAAATCGCTGACGCTTGAGAACGGCGCCAGCATGCCGTTCGACCGGCTCCTGATCGCGACCGGGTCGCGTGCCGCGCGCCCGCCGATCCCGGGCATGGATCTACCGGGCGTCGAGAATTGCTGGACCCTCGAGGACGCCCGCAGGATCGCCGCAGCGACGCAGCAGGGCTCTCGCGTGGTGCTTATGGGTGCGGGCTTCATCGGCTGTATCGTGCTCGAGGCCCTGGCCGCGCGCGGCACCGAGCTCACCGTGGTCGAGATGGAAGACCGCATGCTGCCGCGCATGATGGATCACACCGGCGGTAACATGATCAAGCGCTGGTGCGAGGGCAGCGGCGTCACGGTGCGGACGTCGACCCAGGTCTCCGCCATCGAGCAGGAGGGCGACGCGCTCAAGGTCTCGTTCGGCGACGGCAGCGACATGGAGGCCGACGCGGTGGTCTGCGCCACCGGCGTCACGCCCAATATCGGTTTCCTCGAGGGCTCCGGCATCGACTGCGAGGCCGGCGTGCTGGTCGACCATAATCTGGCGACCAACAAGAAGGGCATCTATGCGGCCGGCGACGTCGCCCAGGGGCCGGAGCTTCTGACCGGCGCCCGGGAAATCCACGCGATCCAGCCGACCGCCTCCGAACATGGCCGGGTCGCCGCCCTCAACATGGCCGGCCACGCGACCAACTATCCCGGCAGCCTGTCGATGAACGTGCTCAACACGCTCGGCCTTATCTCGTCCTCGTTCGGCCATTGGATGGGCGTCGACGGCGGCGAGGAGACGGAGGCGGTCGACGAGGACGGCTTCCAGTATCTCAAGCTCGCCTTCAAGGACGATATCATCGTCGGCGCGCTCGCCCTCGGGCTGACCCACCATGTCGGCGTGATCCGCGGCCTGATCCAGACCAGGGTGCCGCTCGGCCACTGGAAGGACCGACTGATGAAGGACCCGCACCGGGTCATGGAGGCCTACCTGGTGCGCACCCAGGGTTCGTCCCACGGCTATTGATCTGAAGGGGCGTGCTCTATGCGCATAACGGTCAAGACCGGCGGCCTGCTCGGGCAGCACCTGCCCGAGGGCAGTGAGCGCAACCGCGCCGAGCTCGACATCGAGGAGGGATCGGGTCCGATCGACGTCATGCGCCTGCTCGGCATGCCCGAAGAAGACACTTACATGATCATTCTCAACGATGCGATCGTGCCGACCGCCGAGCGGCCCGCCACCGTATTGTCGGAGAAGGACGAGCTCGGCATCTTTCCGCCCCTCAAGGGCGGGTAGACAGCCGCATGGCTCCAGGGCCTGCAACGATCTCCGTCCTGTTCGGATCGCATGAG
>JBPCWF010000409.1:0-3702 GCA_051009775.1 Hyphomicrobiales bacterium
CTCAAGGGGTGGTCGTTCGAGAGCCCGCGCGGCAAGATCACCATCGATCCCGACACGCGCGACATCGTTCAGGATTCCAATGTGCACAAGGTCGTCGCCAAGGATGGCCGCCTGATGATCGAGGTGATCGACACGATCCCGCAGGTGAAGGATCCGTGCAAAGCGTTGAAGATCGGCAAATGTAAGTAGGCAGGACACACTGCGGCGGTCCGGGCACGCCGGACCGCTGCGGCTCCAGCGGACGGGGCAGGGGAAACCACGTGATCAGCGCTGCTGTCAGCATCCTGTTCGACGGTGTCGCCTATGCGATGCTGCTGTTCATCATTTCGGTCGGATTGTCGATCACCATGGGCCTCATGGGGTTCGCCAACCTGGCCCACGGCGCATTCGCCATGGCCGGCGGCTATGTGCTCGTCACTTTGATGAACCGGCTGGGCGTGCCCTTTCTGCCGGCTCTGGCTCTGGCGTTTCTTGTGGTCGCCATTTGCAGTGTTCCGTTCGAACGCCTGCTCTACAGGCGGCTCTACAAAGCCGGAGAACTGGATCAGGTGCTCTTGTGCATCGGACTGGTGTTCATGGCGACGGCGGCGGTCACCTTCGTCTACGGCCCGACACCGCCGGGGATCGTGCTGCCGGCGTTTCTCAAAGGCCAGGTTGACCTGGGCTTCGGCACGTTCCCGACCTACCGGAGCTTCACCATCGCCGTCGGGTTCGCGATGATCGCCGGGCTCTGGTACGGCTTCGAGCGCACGATCATCGGGGCGCAGATCCGCGCCGCGGTGGACAACCGGCAAATGGCCCAGTCGGTCGGCATCGACGTCGACCGGCTGTTCATATTCGCCTTCGCGCTGGGCAGCGGACTGGCAGCGGTCGGCGGCGGGCTGGCGATCGAAATCGTCGGTATGTCTCCGACCTTTGCCATCACCTACCTGGTGTTCTTCCTGATCGTCGTCGCGGTCGGCGGTCTGGGCAGCATTCGCGGCGCCTTCGTGGCGGCTCTGGTGCTGGGCATCATAGATACGGCCGGCAAGTATCTGTGGCCAGACGGCGGTGCGTTCTTCATCTATCTGGTCACCATCGCCATCCTCCTGGCAAAGCCTGAGGGGCTGTTCGGCAAGGCATGACCACGACCGGCAATATACCCAGCGGTGTTCTGGCGGCGCGCAGCTTCGTGCGCGACAGGGAGCGCTGGCACTGGGCGGAGAGCGCGCCGTGGATCATCGCGGTGATGGCGTTCTTCGTCTTTCCCGACTATCTGGCGCTCGGCACCCAGATCCTGATCGCCATCATATTCGCGCTGTCGCTCGATCTGATCCTCGGTTACGCCGGCATCATCACGCTCGGCCATGCGGCCTATTTCGGTACGGGCGCTTATGCCACCGGCATGCTGTCGGCACATCTGGGCTGGGGAGAACCGATCAGCGCCATGCTGTTCGGCGGGCTCGTGGCCGGGTTTGCCGGCTGGATTTCGGGCTGGGTCCTGTTGCGCTACCACGGCCTGACCCTGCTCATGCTGACGCTCGCCACCGCAATCCTGCTTCAGGAGACCGCCAATGCCGCGGAATACTGGACCGGCGGTTTCGATGGCCTGATCGGCATCTCCATCTCTCCGCTCCTCGGTGTGTTCGAGTACGATCTCTGGGGCCGCACCTATTACTGCTATGCGCTCGTCGTTCTGTTCATCTGCTTTCTCGTCGCGCGGCGGATCGTCAATTCCTCCTTCGGGCGCGGCCTGGTCGGCGTGCGCGAGAACCGGACCCGCATGCATGCGATCGGCTCGCCGGTGCACAAGCGGCTGCTGACGGTCTATGTCATTTCGGCGGCCATGGCGGGTGTGGCGGGAGGCCTGTTCGCGGAGTCCAATGCGTTCGTCACCCTCGACGTCCTGAGCTTCGCTCGGTCCGGCACCGTGCTCATCATTCTGATCCTCGGCGGCACCGGGCGGCTCTACGGGGCATTTGTCGGCGCCGCCGTCTACATGATCCTGGAGGACGAACTGGCCAAGCTCAGCCCCGAATTCTGGGAGTTCGGCGTCGGCCTTCTGCTCGTCGTCGTGGTCATGTTCTTCAGGGGCGGCCTGATGGGCGCGGCCGAACGGATCGTGACCGCCCTGACGCGGGGCAGGTCATGACGGCCGCCCTGGAGATCAAAGGGCTCTACAAGCGGTTCGGCGCGTTGCCGGTCTCGTCCAACATACATCTCACCCTCGAGCGCGGCGCCCGTCACGCCTTGATCGGTCCAAACGGCGCTGGAAAAACCACCCTGGTCAACCTGATCACCGGCGCGCTTTCGCCGGACGCCGGGACCGTCGGTCTTGAGGGCAGGGACGTCACCCATCTGCCGCCGGAAGCGCGGGTGACGCGCGGTCTGGCGCGGACGTTTCAGATCAATCAGTTGTTCTCAGGTCTCACCGTTCTGGAGAACGTCACATTGTCGATTGCGGAGCGCACGGGCCTTGGCGGCAATCTGTGGCGGCGGGCCAGCCGCGATATATCGGTGATCGACGAGGCGATGGACCTGCTTGAGCGGCTGAAGCTCGCAGACGACGCCCTGACCGTGATCCGGGAGTTGCCCTATGGCCGCCAGAGGCTGGTCGAGATCGCGATCACGCTCGGCCAGAATCCGAAAGTCCTGTTGCTCGACGAGCCGGCGGCAGGCGTTCCCTCCGCGGAGAGCCATATCATTCTGGACGTGATCGCCGCGCTGCCGGATGAGATTGCCATCCTGATCATCGAGCATGACATGGATGTCGTGTTTTCGTTTGCCGAGCGGATCTCGGTCATGGTCGGCGGCACCATTCTGGTGGAGGGCACGCCGGGCGAGATCGCCCGCGACGAACAGGTTCGCGCCGTCTATCTGGGCGAGGCGGCAGATGTCTGAACCGGTACTCTCGCTCCGCGGTGTCTCCGCCGGCTACGGCGAGACCGTCGTTCTCGAAGCGATCGACATTGCCGTCGGGCAGGGCGAGAGCGTTTCCATCATCGGCCGCAACGGCGTCGGCAAATCGACGCTGCTTGGGACGATCATGGGCTGCACGACGCTTCATCACGGCGCGATCAGTCTGTCCGGCACCCGGATTGAAGGCATGCCGATACACGGGCGCGTCGGTGCGGGGCTCGGCTTCGTGCCTCAGGAACGCGAGATATTTCCCTCGCTCACCGTTGAAGAGAACCTGCTGGTCGCCGCCCGGCCCGGAGAGTGGACCGTGGCGCGGGTCTACGAGTTGTTCCCGCATTTGAGGGAAAGATCCGCGAACAGGGGCAATCAGCTGTCCGGCGGCGAGCAGCAGATGCTCGCCATCGGCCGGGCTCTGGTCGGCAACCCCCGGGTCCTCCTGATGGACGAGCCGAGCGAAGGGCTAGCGCCCGTCATCGTGCAGGGCCTGCAGGACGCGATGCATCGGATCAAGGAGGAAACCGGCCTTACCATCGTCCTGGTCGAGCAGAACAGCCGCGTGGCCCTCGGTTTCGCCGAACGCTGCCTGGTCATGAACCGCGGCCGCATCATCCACGACGGCCCGAGTGCCGAGCTGCGTGAAGATCAGGCATTGCTGCACGACCTCATCGGCGTCGGCTGAGACCCCCTCGATCGGGAATCGATGACCAACACGGCGGTTATCGACGGGCCAACGGACGTGGCTCGCAGGCCGTTGCAGTGCTCCGATAGTCCTGTTCGCCGTACTGCATCGTCGCAAAAGGTTTG
>JBPCWF010000410.1:0-2940 GCA_051009775.1 Hyphomicrobiales bacterium
ATGGCGTAGGGGTTCCCGCCCTTCGCCCTGACGTCCTCGATCGCCCGCTCCCAGCTCTCGCGGATACCGATGTCGAAGCCCTCGTCGACCAGCTCGATCTCCGCGCCCATCACCCGGCTCATCAGGATGTTGCCGACCCGGTCGTAGACCGCGTCCTCGAACGGCACCCAGCTCTCCTGCACCAGCCGGCACTTCATGCCGATCTTTGCCGCGACCGCCGCAACCTGGCGCGTATGGTTGGACTGAACGCCGCCGATCGTGACCAGCGTGTCCGCATTGGACGCGATCGCATCGGGGACGATGTATTCCAGCTTGCGCACCTTGTTGCCGCCGAAGGCAAGGCCCGAGTTGCAGTCCTCCCGCTTGGCGTAGAGCTCGACGGCGCCTCCGAGATGCTTTGAAAGCCGGGGCAGATGTTCGATCGGGGTCGGTCCGAAAGTCAGCGGATAGTGTTCGAATTTTTCCAGCATCGCGATGTCCCTGTCGGGTTATTGGAGTGCAGAAATCCTATCCCAAAGCGCGAGAAAGGTGCTTCCGAACTTGCGCTATAATTTGGTATGATCTGACCTTATTTCTCTAGCATCCCCCGATTCTTGGTTAGATATCCCCAATTTGCGAAAGAATCTCTCATGACGGTTGATCTGGATGGTGTCGACCGCAGGATTCTGCGCTGTCTTCAGGTGGACGGACGCCTGACCAATGCGGAACTGGCGCGAAAATCGAATGTCAGTCCCGCCACTTGCCACCGCCGGACACAACGGCTGTTCGCTGACGGCTACATTCGCGTCGTACGCGCGGAGGTCGCGCCGGAACGGGTCGGCCGCGGGACCCTCGTCATGGTCGGCGTCGTGCTCGACCGTTCCACGCCGGAAAGCTTCGCCGCCTTCGAGGAGGCGATCACCAAGCTGCCCTTCATCCTGGACTGCCATCTGGTGGCCGGCGACTTCGACTATTTCCTGAAAGTCAGGGTCCGCGACATCGCCGACTTCAGGCGGCTGCACGGCGAGCAGCTCATCGCCCTGCCCGGCGTCCGTCAGACCCGGACCTTCTTCGTCATGAAGGAAGTCATCGACAACGCCCCGCTCGATTTTTGAGAAGGGCCGCCCAAAACGGCTCTACAAGCCCATCTGCCGAACGGCCAGATCCTTCATGATCTCCTCCGACCCGGCGCCGATCGCGATCACCTTGACCTCGCGGTAGACGCGCTCCACCGGATTGCCGCGCAGATAGCCGGCGCCGCCGAAGATCTGCATCGCCTCGCTGGCGCAGAACTCCAGCGCCTTGGTGGCGAAGAACTTGGCCTTGCAGATCTCCGCGACCGGCATGTCGCCGCCGTTGACCTGCCAGCAGATCTGGTTGAGATAGGCTTCCGTGGCGTCCGCCTTGGCCGACATGTCCGCGATTTTGTGGCGGATGACCTGATGCTGCACCATAGGCTTGCCGAAGGTCTCGCGCTCGCGGGCCCAGGCGATCGATTCCTCCAGGCACAGTTTCATCATGCCGAGCGCCGCGGCGATGGCACCGACCCGCTCGAGATTGAAGTTCTCCATGATGGTGATGAAACCGAGGTCCTCCTCGCCCATCAGATTTTCGGCCGGCACCCGGCAGTCGTCGAAGTAAAGCGTTGCCTGGTCCGAGCACCACCAGCCCATCTTGCGTTCGATCTCCGTGCGGCTGAAGCCCGGCGCGTCCGCTTCGACGAAGAACAGAGAGATGCCCTTGATCCCCTCTCCGCCGGTGCGCGCGCCGACCACGAAATAGTCGGACTTCATGCCGCCTGTGATGAAGGTCTTGGAGCCGTTCAGCACGAAGTGATTGCCGTCGCGTTTCGCGGTCGTCTTGAGGTTCGCGACATCGGAGCCGCCCGACGGTTCGGTGATGCAGAGACTGGAGCCTTTGCGGCCGGCGATAACGTCGGGCAGGACCCGCATCCTGATCTCTTCGGAGGCAAGCTTCTGTATAGGGTCGAGCGAAATCGAACGCCCGGTCAACCCGGCGAGAACACCGCTCGCCCCGCATCTTGCGAACTCCTCCCAATAGGCCGCCCGCATGAAGCAGTCGTCGAACCCGAGACCGCCGTATTTTTCATCGATGCCGAAACCGAACACGCCGAGCGCGCCGACTTTCTCATGCAACTCCCAGGGAAATTCGCCAGCCTCGTCCCACTCATCCGCATAGGGGCGGATTTCGGAACTGACGAAATCCTGCAGGATGTCGCGGAACGCTGCGCGTTCTTCCGTATCGAAGGGGTTTTTCATCTGATCGGTCTCCGCGGATGGGCCTGCGCGCAATCAGCCGGGCTCGCGAGCGCTCAAATGCGGGCCGATGATCTGCGCGAAGCGTTTCATGATGTTCGAGGTCCGGCCGGGCTTCGTCTCGAACCTCTCCTGAATGTGCAGGCCGCGAAGGAACACCCGGCAGATGGTCCACAGCTCGACCACGTCATCGTCATCGAGCGCATCGGACCGGTAGAGCTTCAGGACCTCGCGATTGAACTCATCGTTATAGTGCGACAGCTTCGGAGAGATGCGCGTATGGAGCTGCCTGTCGGTGCGTGCGGCAACCAGGATTTCGACCAGCGCCCGGCCTTCTTTGGTGTTCACCACACGGTCCCACAGCCTGATCAGGTCACGCTCGACACCGCCAGACTTGGTGACCCCCCAGCCGGACTGCGGTTTTGCGCCTTTGCGGCCGGCCGGACCGCGCACCGGCTCAAGCAATCGCTCCACGGTCGCGACCATCAGCTCTTCCTTGCTCGGAAAGTGATGGGTCAGCGCGCCGCGCGAAACCCGGGCGCGCTCCTGGACGCGGTTGATCGACGTTTCGGCATATCCGAACGCGTCGAGGCACTCGATGACCGCTTCGCAGATCTTGTGTCTGGCCAGTTCGGTCTGGAGCTGCTTTTTGGTCCGTGCGGACGGCGCGTCTCCGTTCCTCGCC
>JBPCWF010000411.1:0-4747 GCA_051009775.1 Hyphomicrobiales bacterium
GATGTCAGCAACCAGCAAGCTCAACGCGGAATGGCAGTTCCTTGAGCATCTGCGCGATCTCGGCCGCGCCAAGGCGGAGGCCTGGCTGGACGAGAATTTCGACAAGGTCGGCACCGAGCCGACCTTCGACCTCAAGTCGATTTTGCAGTAGGCTCCGACGCCGCAACCATGAACGCCGAGTGACAGCAGTCCGTGACCACCCCGCTCCGCCTGCTCGCCTGCCAGATCGCGATACCGCCGACCCCCGATCCGGCGGCGCGGGATGGCCATATGCGGCGCGTCGCTTCGCTGCTCGACACGGCCCTGGCCGAAGCGCCGGCCGATCTGGTCGTGCTGCCGGAACTCACCACCGTCGATTACGGGCGCGAGAGCTTCGACCGCCTGGACCGCCTGGCCGAAGAATTGGACGGCCCGAGCTTCGCAGTGCTCAGCGCGGTTGCCGCCCGCCACGCCACCCACATCGCCTATGGCTTCCCGCGCAAGGCCGGCGACGGCTACCGCATCACCCAGGCCCTGATCGACCCTTCGGGCGCCCCGGCCGGCCACTACGACAAGCTGCATCTGGCACAATATGGCGCGTCCATGGAGAAGGAGTATTTCACCACCGGCGACCGGCTGCTGGTGGCCGGGATCGCCGGCATCAAGGTTGCGCCGATCATCTGTTACGACATCCGCATCCCCGAGCTTGCCCGCACTCTGAGCCGCGGCCATGGCGCCGGCCTGATCCTCCATTGCGGCGCCTATTACACCGACGAGTCCTACTACAGCTGGCACCACTTCGTCGTCACCCGCGCGCTCGAGAACCAGGTCTATGTGCTCAGCCTGAACCGCGCCGGGGAGACCTACGGCGGCTCCCTGTTCTGTCCGCCCTGGGTCGACGAGACCGCCGAGCCCGTCCGCTTCGGTACGGCGGAAGAACTGCGCCGCTTCGCCATCGACCCGGTCGAGATTGCCCGCGCACGGCGCGCCTACAGCTTCCTGGCCGACGCCAGGGAAGATTACGGTGATATCCCGCTGCGGTGACCCGGCGCGTTGCCATTTCACGACAAAGTTAACCCCAAAACGAGTTCCTTGCGCCGCAGGCCCAATGAGTCGTGGACCTTCACAACCGCTTGGTGCATCTTGAATCCATGAGCCGCGAACATGAAGAATTCGAGCTCAAGTTCGCCCTGACCGAAGCAGAGCTTCAGCACATTCGCAAGAAACCGGTCGTGACGCGTCGTACTATCGGCCGCGCCGCGACACACCGCTTGCGCTCGATCTACTTCGACACACCCGATCACATGCTGCGCAAGAGCGGCATCGCCCTGCGCGTGCGCCGCGTCGACGGCCACTGGGTTCAGACCGTCAAGTCGGGAACCGCGCTGGTGTCCGGCCTGTCCAACCCGCTGGAGGTGGAAGCCGCCGTCGAGGGGCCCGAGCCCGATCTCGACGCGATCGATCACGCGCCCTTGCGCAAGGCGGTCAGGAAGGCGGCCAGATCCGGCGGCCTCGCGCCGGTGTTCGAGACCGACATGCGGCGCACCGCCCGCAGGCTCCGCACGCCCTGCGGCGGCGAGGTGGAACTGGCGCTCGACCGCGGCAAGATCAGGGCCGGCGACCGCACGGCGCCGATCTGCGAGGCGGAGATCGAGCTCAAGGTGGGCACGCCCGATGCGGTGTTCGACATGGGCGAGCTCATGTTCGTCGAGGCGCCGCTGCGCTTCTCGCAGGCCAGCAAGGCCGAACAGGGCTATCGCGTGGCGCGCGGCAAACGGGCAAAGCCATTGCTGCCGCTGGCCATCGGCAGCCCGGCGATCGGCATGGACGACACAACCGAGCAGGCCTTCCGCACCCTGGTCTCACGCTGCGCCCATGTGATTGCGCACAATCTGCGGGTCGTGATCGAAAGCGACGCGCCGGAGGGCCCGCACAAGCTGCGCATCGCGCTGCGCAATCTGCGCGCCGTGCTGCGGGCGTTCGGCCATGTCGTCGATGCCGCGCCGCTGCGCCGGCTCGAAGCCGACGCCGGCACCCTGTCACGTGTGGTCGGGGAGCTGCGCGACGCCGACGTGCTGCTCGAAGACATCGTCGCGCCTTTGAGCCAGGGACGCGGCGAGGATGCGGGATATGCCGCGCTGCGCGACATGCTGCTGGCGCACCGCGAACACGTTCGCGCCCGGGTCAGGTCGGAGCTCACATCGAGCTGGATCAGCGCGTTTCAGTTCCGTCTGCTCGCCTGCGCGCAGGGCAATGAATGGATCTCCGGCCTGGACGAAGAGGCGGTCGCTGCCCTGAAAGCCCCGGCCAGGCTGACCGCCAGGCTGGCGCTGCGCAAGACCTGGAAGCGGGCGCGCAAACGCGGGCGCCATCCGGCCCGGCTGACCGTGCCCGAACGGCACCGTCTGCGCAAGGCGCTCAAGACCCTGCGCTACACGGCCGAAATGTTCTCGCCGCTTTACCGAAAGCGCAAGGTGCGCCGGTTCATCCGCGAACTGAAGCGGCTGCAGGACGCATTCGGTTATCTCAACGATATCGCGCTGGCCGGGACCCTGCCCGGTATCGGCGTCGAGGAGCACGTCAAGCGGCCGGAAGTTCATCAGGCGATCGGTTTTGCGCTCGGCTGGCACACGGCCCGGGCGGAAGGCACCTGGACCGAGGCCTGCACGCGCTGGGATGCGCTCAAGCACACCCCGCGTTTCTGGGCGTGAGCGGAGGGCGGACGCCTACTTTTCGAGGACGATGTTGCCGCCGACCGGACCGATGCCGGAGGGCACGGGTACGTCCGTGCTGCCATAGTCGGCGTTCAGATAGAGGTTCGGCTTCTTCGCCAGTTCGATGCGGTTTGCAATGACCGCGGTGTAGGCCGACTGGTCCGCGACGTTGTTGTTGGTCTCGACCACGAACACGCCGCGCGGCAGATAGATCGTGCCCAGCAGATTGTCGGCCTTCTTGCTCTTGATGACATGCTCGCGCAGCAGCGGCGCATTGCGGTCCTCGAAGAACAGGATGCCGGCCATCGGCCCGTCCCGCGGCGCGGTGAAATCGATGTCGGAATTGCTCTCGAAATTGTACACCGCGTTGACGCCGGTGAAGTAGATGCCGACATACTCGCCGTAGACAATGGAATTCGACGTGACGGTGAGCGGGCCGTCCTTGATGATGTAGATGCCCTCGGCCATGGTGACGTCCGAGGTGGCTTTGATCGTGAGGCCGCCGCAATAGACGCCGGGCTGGAGCGTCACCGTCTGGTCGGAGATTTCCAGATCGCTGTGGTCGCACGAGCCGTACACCGGCGCGGGCCGGCTCGACAGCGGGTCGTCCAGTTGCGGGCAGTCGGTGGTCGGCGACGGCGTGTAGTTCGCCGCGCCGCCATCTGCGCCGCCGGCGGAACAGATCAGTTCCGCCTCGATATTGGCGCTCTGGCTGACATCGATCCCGGACAGGCTTGTCGAATTCGAGTAGAGCGAACACTGGGTGGCGGTCACTTGAGCGTCCTGACGCATGCTCACGGTCGTGCTGGCATTTTCGTCCAGGCCGATCACGCAGAGCCGTCCGCCGCCCGCCAGACGCGCGACCGCCGTCGAGGTCAGCGGACCGAAATCACTTGCGAAAAGATGGGAGAAATAGGTCTGGCGCGACTGAGAAACGGTGACCTCAACCGACTGACCGTCATTGATCACCTGCGAGGAGACCGTAAGCGGCGCGGTGTTGCCGTTGTCGAGAGCAAGCTGGGCATCGGCAACGCTCGTCGCCACCGAGATGACCTGACCGATATCGGCATTTGCCAGATAGAGTTCTTTGGCGGCGGCCATGGCAGAGATGTCCGCGATGGCCTGCAGCTTGCGGGATTGGGCGGTCCAGGCTGTATAGTCGACCGCCGCGCCCATCGTGGCGATGAGCGCAGGCAGGGCCAGCCCGAAGATGACCGCGATTTGCCCCCGCGTGTCTATCCAGAATCTGCGCACGACGCATGTCCCTGTTGTTCAATTCCTTCAAGGGAATTGTTGTTTGGACACAAATTTTAGTTAAAAAGTTCGAACGAATGATTTAGAGACAAAGTGAATCGATTACTAAAGAACTGAGCCAGCCGTCCGAAGAAAAACTTAACGCCAGCACGCCCCCTCAAACAAGGACGTGTTCGAATGAAATTTTCGTGAATTTAACCGGCCCGGACACCGGCAGTTTTACTTGGCGAGAAAGATGTTTCCGCCGACCGGACCAAGACCTGAGGGCACGGGAACGTCCGTGCTGCCATAGTCGGCGTTGAGGTAGAGGTTCGGCTTTTTCGACAGTTCGATCCGTCGCGCGATGACTGCCGTGTAGGCTGACTGGTCCGCGACCTTGTTGTTGGTCTCCACGACGAACACGCCGCTGGGCAGATAGATCGTGCCCAGGAGGTTGTCCGCCCTCTTGCTCTTGATGACATGCCGGCGCATCAGAGGGGCGTCGCGGTCTTCGAAGAACAGGATGCCGGCCAAAGGACCGTCCCGCGGCGCGCTGAAGTTGATGTCCGAATTGCTACCGAAATCATAGACCGCATTGTCGCCGGTCAGGTAGAAGCCGACATACTCGCCCACCACCGTCGAGTTCGCCGTGATGCTGAACGAGCCGTCTTTGATGATGTACACGCCGGGCTCAAACTCGACATCGCCGTGCTGGATGCTGATACCGCCGCAATAGACGCCTGGAGAGAGCGTGGTTGAGCCGTTCTTGTTCTTGACCACGAGATCCTTGTGATCGCACGAACCGACGAACGGCGCGGGAC
>JBPCWF010000412.1:0-2883 GCA_051009775.1 Hyphomicrobiales bacterium
TTCGAGCTGGACACCTCCTTCGACTATTCCGACACGGTCGACCAGCTCCTGTCCACCCCGCATGTCGCCCAGGACCTGAATTCCGAGATCGAGTGAAAAGCAGTCATGGCGCGCAGGCGAAAGGGCAACCCGGTGCATGGCTGGGTCATCCTCGACAAGCCGGTCGGCATGACGTCGACCAAGGCGGTCGCGGAGGTCAAGCGCGCGTTCAATGCGCAAAAGGCCGGCCACGGCGGCACTCTGGATCCGCTCGCGTCCGGCATCCTGCCGATCGCCCTGGGCGAGGCGACCAAGGTGGTCTCCTTCATCATGGACGGCACCAAGACCTACCGGTTCACCGTATGCTGGGGAGCGGAGACCGAAACCGACGACGCCGAGGGCGATACGGTCGAGACCAGTGATCTGCGGCCCTCAAGGCAGGACATCGAAAGCCTGTTGCCGGCGTTCACCGGAGAGATCTCGCAGGTGCCGCCGCGCTATTCGGCGATCAAGGTCGACGGCGCCCGGGCCTATGATCTTGCCCGCGGAGGCGAGGCGGTCGAGCTGCAGCCGCGCCTCGTTGACATCGCCCGCCTCGATCTGATCGACATGCCCGATGGGGACCATGCGGTGTTCGAGGCGGAGTGCGGCAAGGGCACCTATGTCCGCGCGATTGCGCGCGATCTCGGCCAGTCGCTCGGCTGCTTCGGCCATGTCAGCGCTCTGCGCCGCACGTGCATCGGGGCGCTCGGCGAGGACGATATGATTTCGCTGGATAAAATGAATGGCTTGCGCCATATTGGCGCCGGCTTCGAGCCGATGGAACAGTTACTCCGCCCTGTGGAGACCGCGCTGGACGACATCCCGGCGCTGGCCGTAAGCAGTGCGGATGCTGCGCGCATGAAACAGGGGCAAACCGTAATCCTGCGCGGCCGAGATGCACCCATCCTTTGCGGAACCGTCTTTGTCCGATCCCGCGGCACGCCCGTGGCATTGGCCGAGGTGAAGCAGGGTGCATTGCATCCCAAAAGGGTGTTCAACCTAACTAACTGATTGAAAACGAAAAGGAAAAATTCACGATGTCGATCAGTCCGGACCGAAAGCAGGCGTTGATAACAGAATACGCCGTTGCGCAGGGCGACACCGGGTCGCCCGAGGTACAGGTTGCAATTCTGACCGAAAGAATCACCAACCTGACCGATCACTTCAAATCACATGGCAAGGACAACCACTCGCGCAGAGGGCTGCTTAAGATGGTCTCTCAGCGCCGCCGGTTGCTTGACTATGTCAAAGCGAAAGACGAGCCGCGGTATCGCGATTTGATCAAGCGTCTCGGCATTCGCCGTTAGTGTGTCGGGCGCCCGAAGTGCGCTCACATCCTGCCATGTTAGGAACAGACGAACGCGAATGCCGGCAATGGGGCCGACATTCGGCATGCCCGACCGTGATCGCCGTTGGAGAGTTCGCAGCAATGCGAAAAGTGCGGCGCCGGGCAGTTTAGGAAGGCAAAATGTTTAAAATTGAACGTGTAGAAATCGACTGGGGCGGACGGCCCCTTATTCTCGAGACCGGCAAGGTTGCCCGACAGGCGGACGGTGCGGTGATCGCGACCTATGGCGATACCACCGTGCTCGCCACTGCGGTCGCGGATCGCCAGCCCAAACCCGGTCTCGGCTTTTTTCCCTTGACCGTCAACTATCAGGAAAAGACCTATGCCGCCGGCAAGATTCCCGGCGGTTTTTTTAAGCGCGAAGGCCGGCCAAGCGAGAAGGAGACCCTGACCTCGCGCCTGATCGACCGGCCGATCCGCCCGCTGTTTCCCAAACAGTTCAAATGCGAGACCCAGGTCATCGCCACTGTGCTCAGCCATGACATGGAAAACGATCCCGACATGGTCGCCATGGTCGCCGTCTCGGCAGCGCTGACGCTCTCGGGCATCCCTTTCCTGGGTCCGATCGGCGCGGCCCGCGTCGGCCTGATCAACGGTGAGTATGTGCTCAACCCGACCATCGATCAGCTCGAAGACACCAAGCTTAACCTGGTCGTCGCCGGCACCGGCGAGGCGGTGCTGATGGTCGAATCCGAAGCGCAGGAGCTGTCCGAGGACGATATGCTCGGCGCCGTTACCTTCGGACATCAGGGCTTTCAGCCGGTGATCGATGCGATCATCAAGCTGGCCGAGCGCGGCGCGCGTGAGCCGCGTGATCTGGAAGCGGCCGAAGAATCCGCCGAACTGGAGCAGGTCACCTCGATCGCCGATGCCGACCTGCGCGCGGCCTATCAGGTCGTCGACAAGCAGGCACGCCAGGAAGCGGTGGCCCAGGCGCGCGACAAGGTCATATCTGAGCTTTGTCCCGAGGACGCCGAAGACGGCGCCGACCCGCAATCCGTCAGTGGCGCTTTCAAGTCGCTGGAGAAAACGATCGTGCGCGGCAATATTCTGGACACCGGATCGCGCATCGACGGTCGCGGGCTTGCCGATGTGCGCCAGATCGTCGCCGAGGTCGGCATCCTGCCGCGGGCGCACGGCACCGCGCTGTTCACACGCGGCGAGACCCAGGCGATTGTCGTCACCACGCTCGGCACGGGCGAGGACGAGCAGTTCGTGGACGCACTCGAAGGGACCTATAAAGAGACCTTCATGCTGCATTACAACTTCCCGCCTTTCTCCGTCGGCGAGACCGGCCGTGTGGGGTTCACCGGCCGCCGCGAAGTCGGTCATGGCAAGCTTGCCTGGCGCGCGGTAAGGCCCGTGCTCCCGGGTGCCGACCAGTTCCCCTACACCATCCGCGTGGTGTCCGAGATCACCGAGTCCAACGGCTCCTCGTCAATGGCGACCGTCTGCGGCGCGTCTTTGGCGCTGATGGACGCCGGTGTGCCGATCACCCGGCCGGTTGCGGGCAT
>JBPCWF010000413.1:0-8488 GCA_051009775.1 Hyphomicrobiales bacterium
GCTCTAGACGCCGTCACGAACGCATGGTGGCGATCAGCGGCTGCACGCCCGTATCTGCGCCAGATTTGGCTCTCCAACCGCGTGTTCGAGACCTATGGCGCCATACTCGATGCAGAGTGCGATCAACCCAGGAGAAGATGGCGGCACAGATGAAACCCTGATCCACTTTCGCAAAGCCGTCAAACTGTCTCACAAATCGGTCCACCTAGCAGACCCTCCACCATAGGTTTGGGAATTTACACTCCAAAATGTCGTGCGCTATTCTACATGCCGCGACGATCTCGTGCGGAATGCGACGGGGCGCTCGCCTGTTAAGGGACGTCCGATGCAACGATGGTATTTCTGACGAGATAACTCTTTCGAAATAAATAGTTGGCATCTAAGCTAGTGGGCAGAGATGCGGGGGCTGCACATGGAAAACTGGGCGGGCTGGACCATAGCAATCACGGTTGCTTTGAGCGTTGCGAGCACACTGGGCGTTACGTATTTTGGCCATCGGCTTGGCCTGGCAAAGAAAAAGCTGCTGCGCCAAGACGAACTCGACCGCCACGCTCGGTATCAGGCCATCCGCGTCGTCTGCACGCTCGACCCGTTCGTAAGCGAATGCTGCAATGTCGTCTACGACCACGGCCTACCGGGCAATGAAGGCGTGATGTACCCGCAGGTCGCGGACCCGACGATCTCGTTTCCGGAAGACATGGACTGGAAGCCCATCAAGCCCGATTTGATGTACCGCGTCCTCGGCGTCCCAATTGGTGTCGACATTGCCCGGCAGTCCATCGACTCAGTCGCCGAGAACATCGCGGAACCTCCGGACCGCAGCGAATACTTCGAGGAGAGGATCATCCAATATGGCCGGCTCGGTCTCGCCGCTCTCGTGCTCGCCGACGAGATCAGGCACGCCTACAACATACCCGAGCGAGACTTCGCCGACTGGCATCCAAAAGAAACGCTCGAAAGGGCGGTAGCGATAGTGGAAGAGGAGCGCGAGGAGTCTCAAGCGAGGCAGAGGGAAATCCCAGAGGAGGCCACTGTGGCTACCGAGACAAAACCGGGTGGCAATGGCACGGAACAGAAGAAGTGATGCAGCAACGCAACTCCTCCAATCGCAATTCCTCGACGATCTCGCTACGTCAACAACGATGATTGCAAATGGCCCAATCGCGTTGAGGCACGTCTTGGCAGTTAAACGTGCGAATGTCTGCATGGGGTAATGTACGAGAAGTTGGTCGGGCCTGTTCAGGCCATCCGCTGTTGATCAGATTCTATAGAGCGTGTACGACCGCGGCATAGCGGCCCTGGCGCACTTGGGCCCCGCCGACCGGTCCTGTTTGACGTCCGCTATTCGAGCCGGCGCCTGTGATCTGACCCTCCGAAATAGGCCTTGGTTCCGTGCGCCTCGATCGCCTCGCCGATCCGGCCGAGGGCGTGCACATAGGCGGCGGTGCGCATCGACGTGGCCCGCTTCCGCGCGATGTCCCAAATCCGCCTGGCCTCGGCCTCCATGATTTTGCGAAGGCGGTTGTGGACATCCTCTACAGACCAGTAGTAGCCGCTTCGATTCTGCACCCATTCGAAATAGGAAACCGTAACGCCGCCAGCATTGGCGAGGATGTCGGGTATCACGGTCTTGCCGGCGCGAAAGAGTGCCTTGTCAGCTTCGGGCGTCGTCGGGCCGTTCGCGAGCTCAAGTATCACCGGTGCTGCGATTCGCTCGGCGTTCTCGGTGACGATCTGGTTTTCGAGCGCAGCAGGGATCAAGACGTCGCAGTCGCTCTCGAGCAGCGCGGCGTTGCTGACGGACCGGGTTCCGCTGGCGCCGGGCGCGCCGTCCAGGCTACCGTTCGCACGCTTGTGCGCCATCGCGGTCATAACGTCGATCCCGTCGGGATCGTAGACCGCCGATCGCGAATCCGACAGACCAACACTCCGGAACCCGTCCGTTTGCAGAAAGCGCGCAGCGTGGAAGGACGCGTTGCCGAAACCCTGCAGTACCACGCGGGTTCGCTCGGGGGTGAGTCCGAGCCCCGCCTCTAGATGGCGGAGCACATAATACCCGCCGCGTCCCGTCGCGTCGTCTCTTCCGAGCGAACCGCCGAGCGCTACGGGCTTGCCGGTGATAACGGCTGGACTTGGTTGGTTCGCGAGTTTCGCATATTCGTCGTTCATCCACGCCATGACGATCCCATTGGTGTACATGTCCGGCGCGGGAACGTCGCGCTCCGGTCCGATGAAACTTGCGAAGGCTTGGACATAGGCCCGAGACAAGCGCTCTAGCTCGCTGCGCGAGAGGGCCTTGACGTCGACTGAGACCCCACCCTTGCCGCCACCAAAGGGCAGGTTGGCGACGGCGCATTTGAAGGTCATCCAGAACGCAAGGGTCACCACCTCGTCCTGGTTGACGGCGGGATGGAATCGGATGCCACCCTTCGTCGGTCCGCGCGTATCGTCGTAACGGCAGCGCCAGGCCCGAAAGCTGCGGATTGACCCGTCGTCCATGCGCACAGGAAGGCTCGCCGCGAGCGTTTCCTTGGGATGTTTCAACACCTCGAGCACGTCAGGGTGAAGCCCGAGATACGAGGCAGCTTCCTGCAGCCGCGTGCGGGCCTTGTCGAATAATTCGGTCATGGTTCCTCCAAAAATTTGACCCCGAACGCGTCATCGGGCTGACCAACGCCGACGGATCGGTCGTAGCCAGTGCTGTCCTCGGAAGTCGCGACAGGCACGCCGTCGCCGCCGAGAGCGACGATGACGTCGGCTTCGCCCGGCTCTCTATGGCTATTGGGCGCGTGGAGCTCATCGACGGCGGCCTGCGCAGGTTCGGAACGGGAGCCGAGAATCGCGAGACAGGTCACACCGATGCGCCGCTCACGTGGGTATCCCCTTGCGTTCCTGTTCGACCGTGACGCGCGGGATGAAAGATGAGATCAAGAGACACAGCATCACGATGCCGATGAGGAGGCCCAGTGTCATCTGGAACGCCTCGACATAGGCATCGACGGTCAGACCCTCGAAGTTAGGTGCCTTCTCGCCAACGAGCTGTTCTACATCTGCCGGGACCCGCTCATCCTCGATCTGTAGGATCAGTTCCGCCCGTTCCTCCGCGGTAATCTCAACCTCGACCTGCTGGGCAACCTTGTCGACTGTCCCGCCGATGGCGAGGCCGAACATCACCGAGGCGACGACCGCGGTGCCGAGCCCGACGCCCGCCTCCTTGGCCGTCTCGGAGAGGCCGGCGCCTTCGCCCTGCAGTTCGTCCGGCAGCGTAGAGAGGGTGATGTTCGGGATTTGCGCCACCACCACGCCGAAACCGAGACCGACGACGAACATTGGCGGCGCCGCGTCGAGCAGGGTCATGTTTGGCGTGCTTTCCACGAACAGCCAGAGCAAGCCGGCAACGATCACGGCCAGCGCAAGTTGCATGACGGTGCGGGACTGAAGGTGCTGCATCAGCTGGCCCGAGCCGAGGCTTCCGATCATCGAGCCGGCCATGAAAATCATCATCACGACGCCTGAGATTGAGGCGTCGAAGCCGACTGCCTCCTGCAGGAACACGGGCACGACGAAGGGCAGCGCGCCGTTCAGCACGAAGAAGACGATGGCGAGCACGAAGGCGACTCCGAACAAGCGATTGTCGAACAGCCGCATGCTGAACAGGGGCGTGCCGCCTTTCTCCTCGCTGCGGTAGCTGTGGTCGATCAGAACGAGCGTCAGCACTACGCCCGCCATGAAGCAGACCGCCGCCGGCGACAGGCCGAGCAAATTGATCTGCATGTCGCCCAGTTGGAACGGCCGGCGCATGTCCCACCAACCATAGGTTCCGCCCAGCATGCCGCCCAGCACGATCGCCGCGATCGCCAGAAAAGCCAGAACGATACCGTAATAGTCGATTGTGGTTTTGACCTTCTCGGTCTCAGCCAAGCGTCCGGCCAGCCACCACCCGGCAAGCGTGATGAGAACATCGAGCGCGAAGTGCACCCGCCATGTCACCGTCTCGGCCATGAAGCCCATCAACGTCGGCGCGACAATCCCGGCGACCATCGCCCCGATCCCGTAAATCGAGAAGGCATTGCCGCGCTGCTGTTCGTCGCGGTAGTTGGCAACGATCAGCGCAACCGACGCCGGTACGGCCAGTGCGACCGCAACGGCACGGATCACCGCAAAGCTCAGGATCAGTACCGGCATGCTGGGTGCAAGCATCGTGATCGCGGACGAGACCGCGTAGAGCAGCAATCCGAGGCGGAATACCGCCTTCTTGCCGTAGATGTCGCCGAGCTTGCCGCCGAGGATACAGAGCCCGGCGAAGATCAGCGAGAAGCCCGCGACGGCGGTTTGGACCATTGCGGCATTTGTCTCGAATTCCTTAGAAAGCGCCGCCGTGGCGATCGGCATTCCGAAGAGGTCGGCCGAGACCACGACCATGACCAGCATGCACGCGACGGCGGGAATGAGGTCGAATCGCGTTGCGGCAACGTCGGTCATTGTGATTGGCCTCCGGTTGGCTCGGGAGCGGGCACACGGCGGCAGGCCGCGGTGCGCGAATGATCAGGGCTTGACCAATACCTTTATTAGAGAGCGGTCGGACTTCAGGCGCTCGAAGCCCTTTTCCTGGATGTCGGCGAGCTCGATTACATCCGAGATAAGCGGCTTCACGTCGATCTGGCCCGATGCCATGAAGTCAACCGCGATGCTGAAGTCACGGTGATCCCACGCGAGCGATCCCTTGAGCTCAACCTCTCCGAACATCAGTGTGGTGGGGATTACCGGCGTCTCGCGCTCGTTCACGCCGACAAGGATCACCTGGCCGCGCGGGCGGCACATGTCGATCGACTGTTGGAAAGCGGGCAAAGAACCTGCGCATTCGATCACGACCTCTGCGCCGCCTTCTGTCAGCGCCTTGACCTGCTCGCCCACAGGATTGTCCTTGTCGCGTGGATTCACCACCGCGTCCGCTCCGAACGCCATCGCCATTTCGGCACGGGGCCCGGGCGACTGGGAGACGATGATCTTGCCCGCCCCGGCAGCCTTGAACGCCGAGATGGCTATCAGCCCGATCGGGCCCGCGCCGACGACGGCGCAGATGTCGCCGGGCTTGAACTTGGAGAGGCGGATGGCATGGATGCAGGTCGCGGCCGGCTCGGTGAAGGCGCCTTCCTCAATCGTCATGTTCTCGGGCATCTTCACCGTGGTGACGTCGATATCCGGCAGCCAGATCCGGTCGGCAAAGGCCCCGGCGATCACCGGGGTCTGACCAATGGTGCGGATCATGTTGTTGACGCAGGCGTTCTCCGCTCCGTTGCGGCAGGCGATACAGTGGCCGCACGGCGTGAAGCCGTTGATCGACACGCGGTCGCCCACTTTCGTTTCCTGCGCTTCGGGGCCGGCCTCCTCGACCACGCCCACAGCCTCGTGACCCATAACGGTCCCGTATTCGTAGACGGAACCTTTTGCCGCCCAGGCGTGGAGATCCGAGCCGCAGATTCCGCAGGCCTCAATGCGCACGATGGCGTCCCGTGGCCCAACGGGCTTCAAGTTGAACTCTTTCACCTCGGTCTGCTTGTCGGCGACGAGGACGGCGCCGCGCGTCATCATGGTCATTGCACCCTCCCTCACACCAGCTGCGGCTGCAGCAGGATCTTGCCGCACTTCTTCGACACTTGGACCTTGAAGGCCTCTTCGGCATCCTTAATCGGGAAGGTGTGGGTCATCATCGCATCCACCATCTTCTGGACCTTCGGGTCCATCAGGCAGCGCACCAGCCCCTCGCGGTCGCGCATCCGCACATCGTGCTGCCCTAGCAGCGTGTGGCCCGGATGGGTGACCGCATCGAGCGGACTGAAGTTGAGCCGCGCGCCCGGCGTGTGACCTGAGAAGTTCACGGTTCCATAGAGGCGTGTCGCGGCCATGCACTTCTTCTGGTAGAAGGGATGGCCCGAGCATTCGACAGAGTGATCGGCACCCTGACCCTCATATGTCAGCGCCTTGACCTGCTCGAGCCAGTCGTCGTCGCCCGGATTGATGTAGTGCTCGACACCAATCTGTTCGAGAATCGACTGACGGTACTTGTTCCGGATCAGCGCAATCACGGTGACGTTGCGGTGCAGCGCACTGATGATATGACCCAGTGCGATGAATCCGATTCCACCGACCAGTACCGTATCGCCCGCCTTGACGTTCATAAGTTCCTGGTTCGACCAGCCAACTCCGACCGAGCAGTTCGCCGCCTGGGCGTGCTTGAAGTCGAGGTTATCGGGGATGCGGTAGCAGTGCACCTCGGGCGCAATCCGGTACTGCGCCATCGCCCAGCCGCCTGACTCGCTACCGTTCAAGTCCTGCAGCCCGGCCATGCCAACGCGTTCCTGGCCCGGCTTCGGATGCAGGTTGGATTCGCAATAGGTCGGAGACAGAGCATTGCGGCAGGCGTGGCACTGGCCGCACCAGTCGCCTTGAAAGATTATGACCCGATCGCCCTGGCGGAGGTTCGAGCCGGGCGGAGCATAATCAACCACGCCGACGCTCTCATGTCCGAGCCCGTCGGGGTAGTCGCTGTACTGACCGCTTTCGAACGTTTCGAACTCGTAATTGTCGTAGATGCGCGTGCCTTCCAGGCAAACTGCGGCGTATTCGTTGCGGACGATCACATATCCCGACTTGACCTTGGGATAGGACCGCTCAACGAGTTCAACCTTGTGTGCCTCGGGGATAGTCAGGATGACATTGTGCTTGGTCATTGGGCTGCTCCGGTAATTTGACGTTTGGCTGGTTTCACTTGCTTCCGTTTTTCTTGAACGGCCCACCGAATCCGACTTCCAAGTAGGCCACGGTACCCTCGGGCCCGTTGCGCACCGCGTAGTCCCGATAGACTCGGAGAGACATGTCGAAATTGCTGAATGCGTACGAAATCGTCGCCCCAATGCCGTGTGCGCTGTATTTGTCCACCGGCCGCGCAGCACTGCCCGATGCATCCGTGGTCTGCAGATAGCTATAGCCGAGCACACCGGCCGTGAGCTGCTCGGTCAACTCCAGGCCTGCACCGTACTCGAAGGTCACGTTTTGTCCGGGGACGAAGTCGTGCCCTTGTTGGTTGCTGTGAAACTCGTAGCGGACAGCGCCCATTGCGCGAAACGGCACGCCATCGAAGATGCCCTCCTGGCTTCGATAGGACGCAAGCGCGTGGGGCATGAAGGACCAGAACCCCTGCCCTGTGTTGTTTGAGCCGTCTAGCGTGAACCGGCCCGTCGGCGCGAAGATCCCGAAGCCGCCTGAGACATCCAAGTCGCCGAAATGCCAACCAAGTCTCACCGGCTCGATAAAGCTGTCGGAAAGGCCGAGAGGATTCCCCGCGACGAAGTTGCTGAAGGATGGTGCTATGATGAATTGATAGTCTGCGCCCAGAATCTTGATATCGGGCCGCCCGATCATCGCAAGCTCGGTAATGATCGACTCAACGTCAGGCGCGCCGGGAATTTTGTTTCCAGCACCATCGCGCGTTGTGCCCGCGTCGTAGAAGTGCGTTGTTGAGCCGAAATAAACTCCCGGTGCTTCCGTGACGGTTCCCGCTCCCAAGCCCGCGTTCCAGCCCGGGATGTAATGGCCGGTTTGAACGACTCCGTCGCGAGGATTATCTGCGTGCGCGATCGAAGGCGCCGCGACGAGCGCGAGACCAAGGGTGACGATTGCGCAGTTGATCAAGCCCGGTAGGCGGTGGCCGGTGTCGCGTGAGGGTCTGGGAACTGGCTTTTTTGCGCAAGTTACGACAGGTGATCTCATCTATCGTTCTCCTTGCGTCGTTCCCGTGGATGCATCTAATGCCCGGCATGCATTCGTCCGGTTTAAGGTGGGACCGCCGACATTTTCGAAGTGCATTCAAGCATAATATCGCCACGTAGTTTCACGATGAAGTAACTGCCCGGGAAGTTACCGTAACGAGCAATCCGAATACTCAAAATAAGTTGTGTCAGCATCCACACGGTGTTCCAGGGCCACAGCTATCCTGCAGTTCCCATAGCCGCTTTATGAGCTGACGTGTTTTGCGTCCGGATGGAGCGTGTGATCGCGGGCTACGCGATTTGTTCGCCCGGCGTGGGCGTCAGGGTCGGCGCAATTTTCTCCTCTGTTGTCGGGACTGATGTGAAGGTCCGGGGGCGTCAGGCTGCGGCAGATCTCAGCCTGGCGTGAGCAAGACGAAACCCCGGGCACAGGGGCAAGCCGAGGTCATATGCGCCTGACGCTGAGCCTGAGTTGGGCGCCGATCTTGAGCAGTCGGGTTCGGATCGTGCCGGCCGTGGCCCTGGCGAACCGGGTGTGTTGTAGGGCAATGCGGCGCACCGCCGACTGCGGAGAGAACCATGAAACCGGCAGGAACAAAAAGAGCTTGATACAGACTCCGGAACTAAAGCGTGTCGCACTTAATCGGCCCCGTATCCGGCTGCTTTGAAGTAGTTACGGCATTCCGCTGGTGTGAACATCTCGCAGATCTGTCCTGCGG
>JBPCWF010000414.1:0-3984 GCA_051009775.1 Hyphomicrobiales bacterium
GGTGATTACGCCGGATCGCGCTTATGTTGATTTTCTCCGCCATCATCACCGGGTTCGGACTCGGCAGCATGTACGGCCTGCTGGCGCTTGGATTCTATGTCACCTACGCGGTGTCGAACACGGTCAATTTCGCCCAGGGCAGCGCCATGATGCTGGGTGCGGTTTTGATGTTCTCGCTCGCGGTGACCATGGGCTGGCCGATGCTGCCGGCCGTGCTGGTCTCGCTCGCGGCCTGCGCTGCGTGGGGCGTCGCGGTCGAGCGGGTCGGTGTGCGTCCGTTCGTCAAGCGCGGCTCCGACGCCTGGCTGATGGCGACCGTGGCGATCGGGATCATTCTTGAGAACACCGTGCTGTTCACTTTCGGCAAGGACCCGCGCGGCATGCCCCCGTCGGCGCTCACGACGGAAGGGTTCTACATCGCCGACCTCAGAATACAGGCGCTTCAGGTGGTGATCCCCGTTGTCGGGCTGTCGATCGCGGTCGCCCTGCATCTGTTCTCGCATCGGACCAAATACGGCAAGGCGCTGCTGGCGGTGGTGCAGAACCCCGAAGCGGCAAGGCTGATGGGCATCAACGTGACCTGGGCCGTTGTGCTGTCGTTTGCCCTGTCGGGCCTGTTCGCCGGGATCGCGGGAATACTGATTGCGCCCCTGTTCATCATATCCTCGACCATGGGCACCTTGTTCGGCATCAAGGCCTTCGCGGTTGCCATACTCGGCGGCATCACCAACGCCTGGGGGGTGATGGTTGCCGGGCTGGTTTACGGCATCGTCGAGGCCCTGATCACAGCGGTGCTCGGATCGACCTACACCCAGATCGTCACCTTCGCGCTGATCATCGTCGCGCTCGCGGTGAAACCTCACGGGCTGTTCGGGCGCGCCGGGGTCAAGAAGGTATGAGGCTGTTCTACCATACCGGTCTGGCGCTGTGTCTGGCGGCCACTGTGGCCGCGATCTTCACCGCCGACGGCTATCAGCTCTACATCATCGCCCTGGTCGGTCTGACCGCGATGGTCGGCGTCGGGTTGAACGTGCTGCTCGGACTGAGCGGGCAGATCTCGCTCGGCCATGTCGGCCTTTACGCCATCGGCGCCTATACCGGTGCGATCCTGACGACGACGCTGCAGTGGAATTTCTGGATCGCGTTCGTGCTCGCCGGTTTGGTCGCCGGCGTCGCAGGCACGCTGCTGGCGATCCCGGCGCTGAGGGTGCGCGGACCCTACCTGGCGATGATCACCATCGCCTTCGGTTTCGTCGTCGAACAGGGCGCGGCGGAGTGGAAGGAACTCACCGGCGGCTGGAACGGCATCATGTTCATCCCCGTGCCGAGCGCATTGGGGTTCGAGTTTGCTGAACGCGAAGTCGCCCTCATGACCACCGCTTTGACCGTGATCGCGGTGTTTCTGTTCGCGCGTCTCGGCGCCAGCACCTGGGGCCGCGCCATGCGCGCGGTGCGCGATTCTGAGATCGCCGGTCAGTCCCTTGGGCTCAATCCGGTGACCGTGCGCACCATGGCTTTCACCCTGTCTTCGGTGATCGCCGGCATGGCCGGGGCGATATTCGCCGCCATGACCAATTTCATCTCTCCGGAATCGTTTCCCTTCCTGCAATCCATCCTGTTCCTGCTGGTGGTCATCATCGGTGGCGCCGGAACCGTGCTTGGCCCCGTGGTCGGCGCGCTGGTCGTCGTTCTGCTGCCGGAGTTCCTGTCGGGACTGGCGGAGTACCGGCTGTTATTCGTCGGCGCCCTGCTGCTTGTCGTTCTCCTGGCCGCACCCCGGGGGGTCGTCGGGGAGATTGAACGCCGGATCAGGCGCACCGACCCGCGCACCGCCCATGGCGACGGTTTCGACGTTGCCGCGTTCCTGACTGAGGGCGTCCAGGGTCAGGCCCTGGAGGTCGACGGTCTCAGCATATCGTTCGGCGGCGTGAGCGCGGTTGACGGCGTCGCGTTCCGCGCCCAGCCCGGACGGGTCACCAGCATGATCGGACCCAACGGCGCCGGCAAGACCACCGTTCTCAACCTGGTCGGCGGCTTCTACAAACCCGACAGCGGGACGGCCCGGCTCGGCAGTCTCGATGTCGCCGGACTGCGATCGCACGCCATCGCCCGCGCCGGCATCGCGCGGACCTATCAGACCACTCAGCTGTTCACCAACATGTCGGTGATCGAAAATCTCGAAATCGCCATGCGGCGAGGCCGGTTGGGCTCGGTCCTCGCGGCCCTGTTCGGCCGCCATGCCGACCGGGCCGAAGAGCGGCGCATCGCGGAGGCGCTTCTGGAGTTCGTCGGCTATGGCGGGGCGATCGAGCAGGCCGCCGGAGCGCTGCCCCATGTCGACCGGCGGCTGGTGGAAATTGCCAGGGCGCTGGCGATCCGGCCCCAGGTTCTGCTGCTCGACGAACCGGCGGCCGGCCTCAGCCACCGCGATACCGAAGGTCTCGGCCGGCTGCTCAGACAGATCGCCGATACCGGGATCGCGGTCATCATCGTGGAACACGACATGAGCCTGGTGATGGGTATCTCGGACCAGATCTACGTGCTTGACGCCGGCCGGCTGATCGCCGAGGGCCCGCCGTCGCAGGTGCGCGCCAATTCCGATGTCCGCAAAGCCTATCTGGGCGACGACGAATTCACCGGCCGCGGCCGGTCGGCCGGCTGGCAGCCGGGCGAGGCGGTTCTGGAGGTCCGTGACCTGACCGCCGGCTACGGTGCAGCACCCGTGCTGCAGGGCGTGGAGCTTTCCGTGCGCGCCGGCGAGATGGTCGCCGTGCTGGGCGCCAACGGCGCCGGTAAATCGACCCTGATGCGGACCGTGACCGGGCTGCATGAGCCGGAAACGGGTAGCGTTCTGTTTCTCGGCCGCGAGATCACCTCGTTCGCGACCAGCCGCATTGCCGGCGACGGACTGATCCTGGTTCCGGAGGGCCGGCAGGTCTTCCCCGAGATGAGTGTCGTCGACAACATTCGTCTCGGCGCCTATGCGCGTGACGACTTCGACGACGGCGCGGAAACCGAGGCCATGCTCGAGCGCTTTCCCAAACTGCGCGCCCGGGCAGACAGCAGGGCGGGCCTGCTGTCCGGCGGCGAGCAGCAAATGCTGGCGATCGCGCGCGGCCTGGTCGCCCGGCCGAAAATCCTGCTGCTCGACGAACCATCTCTGGGGCTCGCGCCGCAGCTGATCAACGACCTGTTCGAGGTGCTGGCCAGCCTGCGCGACGAGGGCATCACCATACTGCTGGTCGACCAGATGGCCGGTTTGGCGCTGTCGGTCGCCGACCGCGGGTATATTCTGGAATCGGGCCGCGTCGTTCACGAAGGACCGACGGCGGAGATTCGCAACGATCCGGCTCTCGAGCGGGCCTATCTCGGCGAGTTCGAGTGACCGGGTCCGGTTGCAGCGAGCCGCCGGCGCGTACCGGCGGGTATGGAGGAAGTCATGGATACTATCTTGCGTAATGCGACAATCGCGAATTCTCCCGGCGGCGATCGCGTCGACATCGGCATTGAAGGCGGCGTGATCGCGGCGATCGAACCCGGTCTCGCAGCCGATGGCCGCGAGATCGACATTGACGGGCGCATGGTCGCGCCCGGCTTCATCGAGACCCATATCCACCTCGACAAATCCTGCATTCTCGATCGCTGCAAGTCCGAGCAGGGACATCTCGACGAGGCGATCGAACAGGTCGCGCAGGCAAAAAAAGCATTCACCGCGGAGGATGTCTACGACCGCGCCAAGCGGACCCTGGAAAAATGCCTGCTGCACGGCACCACTCACATGCGCACCCATCTGGAAGTCGATCCGGTGATCGGGCATCGCGGCCTCGACGGTGTCATGCCGTTGATAGACGAGTACAAGTGGGCGATCGATCTGGAGATCTGCGTGTTCCCGCAGGAGGGGTTGCTCAACAATCCGGGCACCGACGAGCTGATGGTCGAAGCCCTGCAGCGCGGCTGCAAGGTGGTCGGGGTGGCGCCCTACAC
>JBPCWF010000415.1:0-3063 GCA_051009775.1 Hyphomicrobiales bacterium
CCAAGGTGCATGACAAGTTCGTCGAGGCCGGCGGCAAGCCCGACACCCTTGAAGAGATCGGCCGCTACCTGCACGCCATCAAGCAGGCGGAGCCGCGCTTCACCGGCCGTGCCATCAAGAACATCACGGATGCGGCCAAGATGCGGGCCATGGACATCGAGCTGCCGAACGAGTGGTTCGAGACGCCCGAGACCTTCCTCCAGAAGGACTACGACACCAAGAAGGACATGATCGCGGAGCTGCGCGGACCGATCTCGCTCGACATGATCATCCAGGAGATCCACCGCTACGCAGATTCCGAGTTCCGCTACACCGAGAAGTCGGATGCGACCGCGGTCGACGAAGTGATCCGCAACCAGCGGGTCCGTGAGCGGGCGGTGGCGGAAATCGAGACCCTTAAGGAAAAGGGGCAATGGAACGCCTGATCGACAATGACCTGATCTATGGCGGCCTGTTGCAGGTGACGCAGCCGCATCTGGTCGAGCGCTACAACGCGGCGCTCAAGCAGTTCGGCCTGTCCGCGACCGAACTCGGGGCGTTCTCGATCGACGCCACGGGCTATTCGCCTGAAATCGCCGACGCGTTCGGGGACGAGTATTATCTCGACCCGCACGGCATCAACCGTCGGTTCATCATCCTGAGCCCGGAACAGGGCACCCTGCCCGTCGTCAACATCAACTTCTCGTCGACGACCGATCTGGTTCACGAATTCTTCCAGCAGAACGAAGAAGCGCTGCGCGTGCTGACGCTCAAGGACGTGGTCTATGGCGAGATCGACAATTCGACATACCGGATCGACGATCTGGACGACATCCTGTCGATCAAGCGGGTCGATTTCGTCGTCAAGACCGCCGGAAACCTGCTCGACAAGGCGCGCTCGCTCGAAGCGCTGCTCGACAACTTCCACAATGATGCGGACGGCTGGAAGGACGATGCGCTGCTGAACGAGATGCTCGAGCTTTCCCGTGACGTCGGCGACCCGCGCAACAACGCGATCATTCCCGGTCACACAAAGTTCGAGCAGAAGTCGTTCTGGACCCGGCATTTCGACGGCATCTACGTGTTCCACGACGATGGCGAGGAAGCGGTCGTGATCGGGCGGGAAGAGTTGCCTGCCTTCGCGCTGGGGCAGGCCAACCTCAAGCGCTACCTGTCGCTCAAGTCCTATGACGACGTCTATAGCTACCTCTACAACACCGACCGGCTTGAGTTGTGGAACGCGGCCTGGCTCGAGAAATCCGAGATCCTCGATCTCAGGATCAAGCAGCTGATCTATGCCGCGGTGACCCGGGCCAATCCGAAGGCGAACCTGCTCGAGCTCGACGATGTCTGGATCAGGAACTGGGTGCGCGACAATTTCGAACTCCTGGCCGAGGACGGCGCCTTTCCGTTCCTGACCCGCATGAAGAAGAACGCCTTCAACGACAAGCCGGTCGATCTCGACGAGGTGCGGCCGGAGCACAGGTTCCTGACCATGCGCGCCAATCCGGACCATCCGGACCACTGGGTGGTGAACCGGCTCCTGTCGGAATATGTGCCGTTCGACTTCATCACCCGCTACATCGTCAATAAGGAAGCGTTCTACCAGGACTACCAGAGCTTCGAATCGAAGTTCCGGGATTATGTGGTTCACGCGGTGACCTCGACCTACTTCCCGCAACGCCGGGAGTTCCTGGACCGCATGTTCGATCAATAGGAGAGAGACGTTGCTTGATCCCTTTTTCGAATGGCTCGGCCGCCTGTTCCAGGCCGTTCTCGCCTGGTTCAAGGCCCTGATCGCCGCGATCCTGTGGCCGTTCCGCGCGACCTACGCCTTCTACAAGCGCTCGGGCCTTATCATCAAGCTGGTGCTGGGCGTGCTGATCATCCCGTTCGTCCTGGGCTATGCCTGGTTCTTCTGGCATGCCGCGTGGATCCGCGATTACAACGTCGACTATCCCGACAAGTTCAAGTTCACCGAGCGCCTGCAATCGGCGGGCGAGCAGGTCGCGCCGGAGGGTGGCGTGACGACAACCAAGACCTGCGGCCGGTCCCACATCGTCGACGTGACCACCGACCTGATCGACTTCAACGTCAACCGGAACCTCTGGATTCCGTCAAACCCGCTCTACAAGCTGGGCATCTTCGGGATCATGGAATGGGACCAGACCTGGTTCTTCGACAACAAGGCCAATTTCCAGCGCGGCGTCCAGCAGGCCGCCTCGCGCACGGCAATCGAACTCGCCGACGCGCTCGGCCGCGTGCGCGGCACCTCCGAGATCGACCCCGATCTGAAAATTGCCAAAGGCAATGTGCTGATCGACCAGACGATCTGGTACTTCAACGTGTTCAACAAGGACCTGCCGTTCGGATTTGCCTCACCGACATCGAGCTGGTACCGCAACGCCCTCAGATCGCTCAAGAAATACAATGACCGGCTGGCCGCGTGCAACGCCACGTTCGATGCCCGCGCCGACAACCTGCTGCAGTTTCTCGACCGTATCGCCAAGGACATCGGCTCGGCCTCCGCCATCATCAAGGAGCGGGCCGAAGGCTACAATTCCGGCTGGTTCGACACCCGCGCCGACGACATTTTCATGAATTCCAAAGGCCAGCTCTACGCCTATTACGGTATCCTGAAGGCGGCGCGGGCGGATTTCCACGACGTCGTCGAGTTACGCGGGGTGTCCGACATCTGGGACCTGATGGACGAGCATCTCTACAGCGCCATCGCGCTCGATCCGTTCATCATCTCCAACGGCCGCGAAGACGGCTGGATGATGCCGACGCATCTGACCACCATCGGCTTCTACATCCTGCGCGCCCGGTCCAACCTGGTCGAGATCCGGTCGGTGCTCGACCGTTAGGGCATGGTACCCGCAGGCACCTGTTTCGGGATCAGCGATCCTGCTATGGACTAGAGCATGTCTCCCGAAAGTGGGCACCGGTTTCGGGATAAAGACATGCTTTAACAAAGAACCAGGGCGATGACGCGAATCAGAGTGATCGCGACACGCTCTAAAGCATGTCGCTGTTTATGAGATTCGGGATTCCCAAATCGCCTGAGATCTGATTCTCCTATGT
>JBPCWF010000416.1:0-2637 GCA_051009775.1 Hyphomicrobiales bacterium
GGACGATGTCGTGCGAGCGGAACCGGGTGGCCAGCAGCGACTGCGGCGCATCGCGCATGGTGATGTCGGTCACCAGCACGCGCCGCTCGGCCAGCATCCAGTCCGCCACGGCGTTCGGGCCCCGGGCATCGAGCAGCGCCTTGGCGCCGTCGGCCGGCGTCTTGGACATCAATTCGGGCAGTCTGGGCCGGAGCGCGTGTTCCGGCGGGCGCGGCCGGTTCTCGACGGCCGGGTTGCCGTTGACCGTGACGTCGGCGATGAAGCGCAGGAGCCGGGTGGCGCGGTCGCGCCGCTTGGGAAAGGCGAACAGCTCCGGCGTCTCGTCGATGAAACGGGTCGTGTAGTCCGCCGCCTTGAAACTCGGATGGTTGATCAAGTTTTCCACGAAGTTGAGGTTGGTCGCAACACCGCGGATTCGGAACTCCCGGAGCGCCCGGTCCATGCGCGCGATCGCCTCCCCGGGGCTCGGCGCCCAGGCCGTCACCTTTTCCAGGAGCGAGTCGTAATAGCGCGTGATGATCGCGCCGGAATAGGCGGTGCCGCCGTCCAGCCGGATGCCGAAGCCGGTGGCGCCGCGATAGGCGGTGATCCGGCCGTAGTCCGGAATGAAGTTCTCTTCCGGGTCCTCCGTGGTGACCCGGCACTGGATCGCGTGGCCGCGCATCTCGACGAACTCCTGCGCCGGTACGCCTGAACCCTCCGCCCCGATCCGCGCGCCTTGCGCGATCCGGATCTGGGCCTTGACGATATCGATGCCGGTGATTTCTTCGGTCACCGTATGCTCGACCTGAATGCGCGGATTGACTTCGATGAAATAGAACCGGTCGGTTACCGCATCCATCAGGAACTCGGCCGTGCCGGCGTTCACGTAGCCCGCCTTGCGCGCGAGCTTGAGGGCCGCCTCGCACACCTCCGTGCGCTGCTCGGGTGTCAGGTAGGGCGCCGGCGCCCGCTCGACCACTTTCTGGTTGCGCCGCTGGATCGAACAGTCGCGCTCGAACAGATGGATGATGGTGCCGTGGCTGTCGCCCAGGAGCTGGACCTCCACATGGCGCGCCCGTTCGACCAGTTTTTCCAGATAGACCTCGCCATTGCCGAAGGCGGCCTCTGCCTCGCGCTTGCCCGCAAGCACCTCCTGATCGAGCTCGGCTTCGGATGAAATGATGCGCATGCCGCGCCCGCCGCCGCCCCAGCTTGCCTTGAGCATGACCGGAAAACCGACCTCGCGGGCCATGGCGCGCACCGCTTCGGGATCGTCCGGCAAGGGGCCGGTCGCCGGCGTCACCGGGGCGCCGGCAGCAACCGCCATCTCCCTGGCCGACACCTTGTTGCCGAGCGAACGCATGATCTCCGGCGGCGGGCCTATCCAGGTCAGGCCGTTCTCGATGCAGGCGTCGGCAAATTCCGGGTTTTCCGACAGGAAGCCGTAGCCCGGATGAACCGCATCGACGCCCGCATGACGCGCAACCCGGATCATTTCTTCGATGGTGAGATAGGCCTTGACCGGCCCCAGACCCTCGCCCACCCGGTAGGCCTCGTCCGCCTTGAACCGGTGCAGCGACAGCTTGTCTTCCTCGGCATAGACCGCGACCGTGCGGATGCCCAGTTCGTTGGCCGCGCGCAGCACGCGAATGGCGATCTCGCCGCGATTGGCGACCATCAGTTTCTTGAACGATTTCACCGCCGAATGGTCCTCTCATCTGTGCGGATAACGGTCATCCGCGGCGCCTTGCCCGGCTTGGTCACTAAAGGTTGAAGATGGGCATTTCAAGCTCGACGCGCGACAGCATTCGGCACGAGCCCCGTCCAACCGATGATTGACAAGTAATTTGTCGTTTCTTATATGACAATTAACTTGTCGTTATGGAGATATACCATGCCCGCTTTCGAACCGTTCCTGCGCGAGAATCTCGACACCATGATGTACGGCGCCTTCTTCGGCACCCTCGTTGTCTTCGGGTTGCTCGAACTCGGGCTCGCCCGCACCGGGCACGGCGTCGACCGCGCCCGGCGCTGGCCGGCAAACGCGCTTCTCACCGTCGTGAACATCCTGGCGCTCGGGATCATTCCCATATCCGGGCTGGCGGCAGCGGAATGGGCCCAGGCCAACGGCCGGGGTGCGCTCAATATGGTCGAGCTGCCCATGGTCGCGGTCCTCATCGCGGGCTTTGCGGTCCGCAGCCTGGTGTCCTACGTCATTCATGTCCTGATGCACAAAGTGCCGGTGCTGTGGCGCATCCACCGGGTCCATCACACCGACACCGGCCTCGACGTAACGACAACGGTCCGGTTTCACCCCCTTGAGTTCATCGTCTCCGTGCCGATCGTCGTCGCGATGGTTGCGGCCGCCGGCGTGCCGCCCTGGGTCATCATGCTCTACGAGCTGTTCGATGCGGTGATGGCGGTGTTCTCGCACGCCAATCTCCGCCTGCCCGTGGGGCTCGAGCGGGTCCTGCAATGGGGTCTGGTGACGCCCGACATGCACCGCATCCACCATTCGAGCCAGCAGCCTGAGACCGACAGCAATTACGGCGCCACCCTTTCCGTCTGGGACAGGCTGTTTGGCACCTATCGGCGCAAGAGCGGAGCCGAGCTGACGGCAATGGAGCTGGGCTTGAGCGAATGGCGGGGCAGGAG
>JBPCWF010000417.1:0-5299 GCA_051009775.1 Hyphomicrobiales bacterium
GTGCAGGTGCAGAGCTCCATATTGTCTGAACCTGGACCGGCACAGGGGAGCGGTCACATGACACCGGCGCCAACGAGGGCCATGATCCGGATCGCGCGCCCGGAGGATGCGGAGACCATCGCCCGCATTCATGTGGAAAGCTGGCGCGAGACGTATCCCGGGATCATCCCGGACGACGTGCTGGCAGGGCTCGATATTTCGGAGAAGGCGGCGATGTGGGCGAATTCGATCGCCGAACCCGGTGTGGACGTGTTCGTCGGCGGGGCGGGTGAAGACGCCCTGACCGGCTTCGGCTGCTGCGGCGCGCGGGCCGACGTGCCAGACAGGTTCGAGGGTGAGTTCCGTGCGATCTACGTGCTGAAAGAGGGGCAGGGCACCGGGCTGGGCCGCGGCCTGATGCGCGCCATGGCCGGTGCGCTCAGCGCGCGCGGGCATCGCTCCGCCGCCCTGCGTGTCGCCCGGGACAACGCTCCGGCGCGCGACTTCTACGTCCGTCTCGGCGGCGTGGAGGCGGGCGGGTGCGCCCATCGGGTCGGTGATGTGGAAATCGCCGAAGTGATCTACGGGTGGCCGGACGTCTCCGTGCTGCTCTGATGTGTAACAAGCAAACGGGAGATGGATCCATGCTCAAGCTGCCCGCCCTCGACCCTGAAGACATTGACCTCGTCGCCAGCACCGGCTACCCGCCGCCGTTCGACAGCGCGACCGACGGCCGGGCCAAGCGGCGGCTGACCGACGCGCTCGGGCTGACCGGAATGGGCGTCAACATCACCGAGCTTGCGCCTGACGCGAAGACGTCGCTGCGCCACTGGCATTCCCATGAGGACGAGTTCGTGCTGGTGCTCAAGGGTGAGGTGACCCTGATCACCGACGCGGGCGAGCAGGTCCTGACCGAGGGCATGTGCGCGGGCTTTCCGGCGGGCGTCGCCGACGGACACTGCGTCGTCAACAATTCGGATGCGCCGGCGACGATCCTCGAGGTCGGCACGCGCGACATGGCGGACGAGTGCAGCTATTCCGACGTCGATCTCCATTGCCGGCCGGGGCGCTACGAACAGGCGGTGTTCACGCGGAAAGACGGCACGCCGGTCGCGTGACGTCGCTGCCCGGCGATCTGGCTTCGGGTAAGAAGACATCGGGGGCGGGTGCGGTATACTGTGCCCCGGCGCGCGGGTGCGCGGCACGGCGGCAGGACACAGAGGGGGTGTTCCATGGCATCTGCACTTTCGGGAGTATCACGCTTCGCGTTCGGATATGTGACCGATCGTTTCGTCGATCTGGTAAAGGTGTCGATCGTGCCGGCCGTCATCAGCGCCGTGCTGTCGGCGGCGTTCATGTACAGTTACATGAACAGTCTCTCCGAAACGCTCGCCAACAAGGGGGATGCCGAGGCTCTGGCGGGGATCGGCGGGTCCGTGTGGTCCGATCTGGCTTTCATCGTCGCGTCGACATATGTCTCCATGTGGCTGATCGCCAAGGTCGTGCGGCTCATCCTCACAGACGAGGCGCCCAGCGTTATCGGCTCCGGCGGCACGCTGCGCAGCGCGTTCTGGCTGGTGCTCTACTATATCGGGGCGGTCCTGCTCGTAATTATCCCCCTTGCCTTGATGGCCGGCGTGGTCTTGGGCGTGCTTTTCGCCGTCAACCAGAATCCAGGCCCCGGAGCGATTGTCGCCGCAATTTTTGTCGCAGTGGGCATGATCGTGCTCATGGCCTGGGCCCTGTGCCGTTTCTTTGTCGGGTTTCAACCGGTGGCGCTCGGCCAGCGGCCGGGGTTTTTCAGCGGCTGGCGGCTGACACGGGGCGTGAGCTGGGTGCTGTTCTTCAGGGTCATCGCCGCCACGCTGGTGTTCTATGCCGTTCTGCTGATTTTCTGGTCGGCCGTCGGGGTGAGCGCGATGGCGCCGATGCTGTCGCCCGACGCGGCTGTCGGGACGTCGGGCGAGGCGCTGGACCCGGAAGTCATGCGGAATCTGGGCCGGAACGTGGCCATCGGCCAGGTCGTGATGATGATCTTTGCGATGCCGTTCTTGTGGTACATTCTCGCGCTGTTCGTTGAGACCTTCCGGCGGCTGTCGACGGCTTAGGCGGGTTTCGGCCGGCCGCGAGAGTGTACGGCAGATAGCAACGAGAGGCCTTATGGCATCTGCACTTTCGGGACTGTCGCGCTTCGCGTTCGGATATGTCCTGGGCCATTTCGGCGCCCTGCTGAAGGTCTCAGCAGTACCGTTCGCGATCATCGCGGGCCTTGCGGTGGCCTACACGCAGTTCACCATGAACCGCGTGTTCGACACCATTGCCCAGGGCGGCGATCCGGAAAATGTCAGCTATGAGTGGATCGACCTGATCTACACGGTCGTCCTGTTGTATTTCTGGATGTGGCTGATCGCCAAGGTCATCCGGCTGGTTCTTTCCGGCGAGACGCCCGGCCTGATCGGCTCGGGCGGAACGCTGCGCGCCGCAGCCTGGTTCCTGCTCTATTACTTGGGCACCCTGCTGATCCTTGTTGTTCCTGCCGCGCTCATCGTCGTGGGGCTGCTAACGCTGCTGATCGAAGCCGGTGCCGGCGACGGCGCCGCTCTCCTCGCGTCCCTGGCCGTTTTCGTTGTGGTCGTGCTGATTGGCTGGGGCATGGGCCGGTTCTTCGTCGGCTTCCAGCCGGTGGCGCTGGGCGAACGGCCGGGCTTCTTCAGCGGCTGGCGGTTGACCCGCGGTGTGAGCTGGGGGCTGTATCTGCGGGTCATAGCCGTCTTAGTGGCGGTGGCGGTGGTTCTGACCGTGGCCGGTTACGTCCTGGCGGACGCGCTGCTATCGACAATGGGCACGGACGGGGTGGATGTCCCGGCTGAAGCCACGCCTGAGAACACCCAGGATGTCCGGGTTCTGATCCAGTATCTCATGGCGTTCCAGATCGGCGCCACGGTGGTGCTCCTGCCGGTCTACTGGTTCATCCTGGTCATGTTCGCGGAGAGCTATCGGCGGTTGTCCGAAGCGGGCTAACGCGCTACGGCGTCGGCGCGCAACCGCTCAACCTCCGCCTCAAGCGCGGCAATGCGGGCGCTCAGCTTGTCGGTCGCGCGCTTCACGTCTTCTTCCGTATAGCGCGGCTTGATGAACTGGCGGCAGTTGAGGTCCCAGGCCTCGACCGTGAAGCGGATCGCGCGCGTCACCTCGAACGGCAGATTGGCCGTTGCCACCCGGGCAATGAACTCCGGGTCCTCAACGATCTCCGCGCGGCCCCAGAGCTTGACCCGCTGGCGGTTCGGGTAGTCCATCAGGAACAGGAAGGCGCAGGCGTTCTCGGTCAGGTTGCCCGTGGTGATCAGCTGCCTGTTGCCCGGATAGTCGGCAAAGCCAATGGTGCGGGCGTCGAGCACCTTCAGGAAGCCCGGCATGCCGCCCCGGTGCTGGATATAGGGGCGGCCGTCGGCGCTGGCGGTGGCGAGATAGGCGCTATCGCGCGCGGCGATGAACTGCGCAAGGTCGTCCGTCATCTCCGCCGGCCGCCCGCTCTCCTCGTAGGAGCGGGCGTCCTCGCGGGTGCCGAAGCGTTCCTGCGCGGCCTTCACCGCGTCGGTGAAGGCGACATCGGTCATGGCGCTCATGCGTGGCGTCTACTCGGCGGCCTGCGGCACCGTATGATCGGTCACCTCGCCGCGCGCCGGATAGCCGCGCTCGAGCACGAATTTGGTGGCGCCCAGGATCTCGGCGAAGGCGGGCCTGGCGAAGGGCATGGTCTGGACCGAGCCGAAATAGATCGTGCCGTCGGGCCTGACCAGATAGAGGCCGGGCTCGGAGAAAAGGTCGGGCTCCTCGATGCCGGCCGTGGTCTTGCCGATTCCTGAGGAAATGTAGAGGCCCCATTTGCGCGCCGTGTCGAGGTCGAGCCCGTAGCCGACGGTCAGGGTGTCGAGCTCCCACTCCGTCTTGGCGGTGCGGGCGCGCTCTTCCGTGTCGCTCGACAGAGCGATCACCTCGACGCCGGCTTCGGCGAACTGGCCGAGCTTGTTGTCGAGGTCTTTCAGATAGCGCGAGCAGATCGGGCAATGCAGGCCGCGATACATGACCACCATGGTGAAGTTTTCAGGTGTCCGGTCGCTCAGGCGCCAGGTGTCGCCGTCGGTGGTCTGGACCTCCAGCGCCGGGGCCGCCTGGCGCGGAAACAGGGGGGTAATCTGTGTCATCTCGGTTCTCCCATCGGTGCCCTCGGGGGCATCCGCTCACAATATGCCGTGTGCCCAGCATATCGCGTAGGCGCGGGAGGTTTAAGGAACTCTCACGGCAATGTGAGCGGCGACGTCACCGCTCTGCGGGAAACTCCTGGAAGTACGGGTGTTTAGGACGCGGCCGCGGGCGCCGGCGCCTGGTCGCGGGCCGCACGTTTTACCGCCTTCTGCACCTTCTCGAAGGCGCGCACCTCGATCTGGCGAATGCGCTCGCGCGACACGTTGAACTCCTGGGACAGCTCCTCAAGCGTCAGCGGGTCTTCGTTGAGCCGGCGCGCCTCGAAGATGCGGCGCTCGCGCTCGTTGAGCTTGTCCATGGCGGTGACCAGCATCTCGCGCCGGGCGGTCAGTTCCTCCGACGCGGCAAGCGTGGTCTCCTGGTCGTCGCTGTCGTCGACCAGCCAGTCCATCCACTCGCCCTCGGCGTCCTGACGCAGCGGCGCGTTGAGCGAGGTGTCGCCGCCGAGCCGGCGGTTCATCGACACTACGTCCTCTTCGGTCACGCCCAGCCGGGTCGCGATCTGGGAAACGTGATCTGGATGAAGGTCGCCTTCCTCGAGCGCCTGGATCTGTCCCTTGACCTTGCGCAGGTTGAAGAACAGCTTCTTCTGGTTCGCCGTGGTGCCCATCTTGACCAGGCTCCAGGAGCGCAGGATGAATTCCTGGATCGCCGCGCGGATCCACCACATGGCGTAGGTCGCGAGCCGGAAACCCTTTTCCGGATCGAACCTCTTGACCGCCTGCATCAGGCCGACGTTGCCTTCGGAGATGATCTCGGACACGGGCAGCCCATAGCCGCGATAGCCCATGGCGATCTTGGCCACCAGACGCAGATGGCTGGTGACGAGCTGATGCGCCGCGTCGCGGTCGTCATGCTCGCGCCAACTCTTTGCCAGCATATATTCCTGGTCCGGCTCCAACATGGGGAAGTGCCGGATTTCCTGGAGATAACGGTTCAAACCGTTCTCGCTGGTCAACGAGGGGAGTTTCTGCGTAGCCATTCGGGTCCTTGAATGTGGAAGAGCGCACAATTGATCGTGCCGCCGACATGCGGCAGCGTATCTCATATAGGG
>JBPCWF010000418.1:0-7118 GCA_051009775.1 Hyphomicrobiales bacterium
ATCTGCTGGACGACGACGCCGTGACCAAGGCTGCGCTAACTGCAGTTGAACAAAACGGCATCGTATTTCTTGACGAGATCGACAAGGTAACCGCACGGTCAGAGGCGCGCGGCGCCGATGTCAGCCGCGAAGGCGTGCAGCGCGATCTGCTGCCGCTGATCGAGGGCACCACAGTGAGCACCAAATACGGACCGGTGCGCACCGATCATATTCTGTTCATTGCGTCCGGCGCGTTTGATCTGGCAAAACCGTCCGATCTTCTGCCGGAACTTCAGGGCAGAATGCCGATCCGCGTCGAACTGAAGGCTTTGAACAAGGAGGACTTCAAACGGATCCTGACCGAGCCAGAGGCCAGCCTGATCAAGCAGTATGTCGCCCTGCTCGGCACCGAAGGGGTCGATTTGAGCTACACCGAGGACGGAATCGAGGCGATCGCCAATATCGCGGCGGACATCAACGCCTCGATCGAGAATATCGGCGCCCGGCGCCTGCAGACCGTTATGGAACGGGTTTTGGACGAGATCAGCTTCACCGCCACCGACCGGTCGGGCGACCCTGTCGTGGTCGACGCGGCTTATGTCGACGAGCATATCGGCGATCTTGCCAAGGACACCGACCTGTCGAAGTTCATCCTCTAGCGAAGGGGTGTGGGAATGACGAACAGCTGCGGGTCGGACGATAAACAGCGGGTGTGACCGGACGGAGCGGGTATGACCCGGTGGACCCGCACTGACGGAAATGCGCAGGGTGGATGCGTCTTACGCGGTTGCGCGGCGGGATTGGATCGCCTTGACCTGCGACAGGAACTCTTCCAGCTCCTCCTCGCTGAGCGTGCCAATGGTCTGGGCCAGGCGGTTGGCCAGTTCGGTGGCGCGGGGATCCAGACCGGAAGTGTCGACCGTGACCCGGGGATCGGAAATCTGGGCCAGGCGCTCAAGCTTTTCCGCATCGTCCCAGATCACATTGAAGTACGCGATTATGCGCTGAATCAGCGAAAAACTCGGCCGTCCGCGGTGGCCGTGCTCAAGCGCGGAGAGATAGGCGCTGGATACGCCCAGGGATGCGGCCATCTGCGTCAGCGTCACATCTCGTGCCTTACGCAGGCGCCGCAGTTCGGCACCAAACGGTGTCATCAGTCCAGATAAGCCCCCGGTTCATTTGTGTCAGCGCTTTGCCTTGCGCAGTCTAATGTAAAAGGCACCGCCGCCGCCATGTCTGGGGTGAGCGGGCTGATAGCCGGAAATATGTGTTCGGAACTCGTATTCATCAAGCCAACGAGGAAGAGCTCTTCTCAATACTCCTTCGCGCTCCGGGATATCGACTTGTTGATATCCGTGTAATGTGTGGCTGGAATAGGGCGATCGTCCTTTTCCGGTGATCACCAAAACCAACCGAACACCTTCCGTTCGAGACCGAATTAGGAAGTTCCTGAGCGCAATACGGGCGTTCTCTTGGGTCATACCGTGGAGGTCGATACGCGCCTCTATGCTGGCCTTGCCTCTCGCCAGTCTCTGAGCGCTGCGGCGGTCGAGCCCGGTCAGTTCCGGCGCCTTGCGCGGCGGGTCGTTCGCCGGTCGGACCGTCTTGCGCGCAGGCGGCGGCGGTGATGCCGCGGCGGCTCTTGCGTGTTTGGGCTCGACCGCCGGACGTTTGACAGCGGCGGACGGTTTCACCGGTTTGCCGGCGTCTGACCTGCGTTTGAGCGGTTTGACCGAAGCCGCGACCTGAGCCCACAGCTCGAAGTCGTCGATGATGCCGGACCCGGTATCCGGTGCGTTCCCTTTTGAGCGAGACTTGGTCATGGCCGTCACCTGCCGCCGCTCTGGCGCACGGAGGCACGGCGCTTTCGAGGCACCAGCGCCACCAGCCGGCCCTTCTGCTTCATGCGGCCTGCAACCGCGCCGGCGTCGGATCCGGTACCGACGAACACATCGCCTCTGATCGCGCCTTTTATCGCCGAACCGGTGTCCTGAGCGACCATCAAGCGGCGGTAGGGCACGGTCTCGCCGCTGTCATCGATGGGCAGGGTGGTCTCGAGCCAGAGCGGCACGCCATAGGAATAATGCCTCGGGTCGACGGCAAGGCTGCGGCCGGGGGTCAGGCTGACGCCGGCGGCGCCCGGCGGTCCGAGATCCGGATCGCCGCCCGCAAGACGGCGGAAGAAGATGAACGACTGGTTGCGCCATATCACCGCCTGCGCCTTGTCGGGATTGGCCTCCAGCCAGGCGCGGATCGACTGCATGGAGACGTCCTCGCGCCGCAGGACGCCCATGTCGATCAGGACCTTGCCGACAGCCGTGTAGGGGTGTCCGCTCTTGGCCGCGAACCCGACCCGGATGACGCCGCCGTCAGGCAGACGGACGCGTCCGGATCCCTGGACGTGGATGAAGAAGGCATCGACCGGGCTGGACAGATAGACCAGTTCCAGGCCGCGGCCGCGCAATGCGCCGCTCTCGATCTCACGGCGCGAAAAGTAAGGCCGGGCCTTGCCGCCGACCTTGCGGCCATAGGCCGGGCCTGTGCCCGAGCCGCCATGAAACCTCACGAGTTCGGCGGGCCGCTTGTAAAGCGGCACCCGATACTTGCCGGATGGCTGCAACGATCCGTCATACTCAGGCTCGAAGTAGCCCGTGAACAGGCCCTGGGCGGAACCGTCGGCGATCACCGCGACCGGATCGAAATGGCTCTCGAAGAACTGCCGCGCCGCCTGGTTGTCCTGGGTGCCACCCAGTCTGACCGCGGCCCGGCAGACCTGCTTCATGGTCCGGGACGCGACCGGCCGGCCGGCGATACGGACCGGCTTTGAGTTTTTCGACAGGCGCGGGCATGTGCGCGCGAAGGCCTCGAGCGCGGCAATATGCCGGTCCTGGGTCCATTCCTGGATGTCGGCGAAACCGATCTGGCGCAGGGACACCTGCTCGGCCGCCGCGGTACCGCCGATGCAGACGGACAACAAAGGCCAGAGAAGAACGGCCCAAGCGCAGGCGTGGCCTGACAAGCGCGGCGCGACCGCGGCCTCGACGGGCCTGACCATGCGTGAGCTCAGTTGGCCGCCTCGGTCGCGACCAGTTTCCAGTTGGGGTCGCGCGAGGAGACATCGCGCACGAAGGTCCAGATGTCGGTAACCTCGCGGACCTTCTTGGGATCGCCGTCGATGACACGGCCTTCCTTGTCATGGGTCGACGAGATGATCTGACTGATGAATTTGACCGTTACATTGGCGGTCTTCGCCTTCAGGGAGGCGTCGATGATGGCCGCCTTGTCGATGCCGACAAAGCTCGACTCGACCACATCGCCGCGCGACTCGCGTTCGTCGATCGCTCCGTCGAAGCCTTCGAACACGTCCCTGCTGAGCAGGGACTTCAAGGCCTTGCGGTCACCGCTGGCGAACGCCATGACGATCATTTCATAGGCGACCTTGGCGCCGTCGAGGAAGCGCTGGGGATGGAACTCCCGATCGCTCTCAACGATCTTTTCAAGCGTTGCCGCAAGCGGGGTGCCCTGTTCCGCCACCCCTTCCCATACCGGCGTACGGTCGTCGCCGTCGTCGAGGTCCGCGGGCTGTTCCTGATTGCGTCCCGGCAGGGTCACCACATTGCCGTTGGTGTTGCTGTCAGACGCCTGATCCGCCTGTTCCGCACCGCCGAACGGGTCATAGGGTTTGCGTTCGTGGCCGGTCCTGCGGCCAAGCATACCGCGCAGACGCCAGAAAATGATGATCGCAACCGCCAGGATGACGAGATTGAAGGGATTGAAAGCTTCATTCATAACGGATTTGCCTGTTCTGCAGCGGATTCTTGTTTGTTTGGTGTGCTATCTATCCCGCCCCGTTGCGGCCGGCGATGCGGCGCGGACCATCATACATTGCGGAACCCGAAGGATCTGTCCATATAGATATAGGACTATAGCACAAGGCGACCAATGCTACGAAGCCTATCGGGGCATTTCGTCTCACATAAGGCGAAGACATCCCGTTTGGTGAATCGCGCAACGCGGAGGATCCGCAATCTTGCTGTTTTTGCTCATTTTTATTCTGGTTCCGATCATCGAGATCGCCGCATTCATAAAGATCGGCGATATTATCGGACTGTGGCCCACGCTCGGGTGCATTGTCCTCACCGCCATTGTCGGTACGCTGCTGCTGCGCCAGCAGGGTCTGAGCGTCTTGCGTCAGGCCCAGGGCTCTCTGCAGCAGAACCAGGTGCCGGTCGATTCGGTGATTCACGGCGCGTTTCTGCTGATCGCCGGGGCTTTGCTGTTGACCCCCGGCTTCTTCACTGACGCGGTCGGGTTCATCCTGCTGGTGCCGCCGGCGCGATCCGCCATCGCGCATCTGATCTGGAGCCGGCTCAAGGACCGTGTTCATGTCCATCACACCGGCGCAGGGCCGGGCCCCGACCGGCGGCCGCGAGATAGCGGTATTGTGATCGAAGGCGAAGTGGTCGAGACCGAAGACACCGATCCGGCAACACAGGAAAACGGACCCGATAGCGGGGCAGGCAAGTCTGACGGCACGTCGCCATGGAACCGGCGCTGATTGCGGCACGACACAGGCTGCGCGCCTATTGCCGCAGGAGATCAGACATGTTAGCCACTCTGCGAATTCACGCATGGCCGGGGCATCGAAATGCGCTCCCGACCCTTCAAGGAACAATCTGATGGCCAAGAAACCGACCGAGACCGGCAACGGCGAGACTGAAACCGAAGTTCCGGCTGGCGCTGAGGCCGAAGCGGCACAGAACGGCGAGGCGCCGTCTTTGCGCATCGTCGCCCAGTATCTCAAGGATCTGTCGTTCGAAAATCCCAACGCACCGGAATCGCTCGCGGGTAATGCGCCGCCGCCCAAGGTCGACATTTCCGTGAACGTCAACGCCAAGACGCTCTCAGACACCGATTTCGAGGTGGAGCTCCACCTGGAGGCCAAAGCGGAAAACGACGACAAACTCGCCTTCGCCGCGGAGATGGTCTATTGCGGCCTGTTCCGGATCGAGAACCTGCCCAAGGAAGCGCTTCACCAGGTCGTGCTGATCGAGTGCCCGCGGGTGCTGTTTCCGTTCGCCCGGCAAATCATGGCGCATGCCACCCAGCAGGGCGGCTTCCCTCCGCTGATGCTGGACCCGATCGACTTCGCCGGCATGTACCAATAGCGCGCCGCGGAGCAGGTCGCCGCCCAATATGGCCAGGCGCCAGTCTCACAGTTCAGATGTAACGGTGCCAGATCGCCGTTTCGCCGATCTCGTCGACCAGTTCGCGGTGGCCGCGTTCTTCTTCCGCGGTCAGCCGGGAGGCGAGCGGCTGCGGCCGCGGCGGCACCGGCTTGGCGGCCAGCACGCCTTTGGCGTCGGTTTCCTGCTCCGAACCGACCAGAACCAGGTTCGGCTGGCGACCGCCGATCAGCTCCAGGTAGACCTCGGCCAACAGCTCCGAATCGAGCAGCGCGCCGTGTTTCGTGCGGCCTGAATTGTCGACGCCGTATCGTCTGCACAATGCATCGAGGCTGTTCGACGCGGTCGGATGCTTGCGGCGGGCGATGTCGAGCGTGTCGAGCACCTGATCGTGGGATATGCGATCCAGGTCCGTGTGGGTCAGCTCGGCATTCAGAAATTTCATGTCGAACGCCGCATTATGGATCACCAGGGTCGCGCCCTCGACGAAATCCAGGAACGGCCGGGCGATGTCTCCGAACTTCGGCTTGTCCGCCAGAAAGGCATCGGACAGGCCGTGAATTTCAAAGGCCTCGGCCGGCATGTCGCGTTCGGGATTGATGTAGACATGGAAGACCTCGCCGGTCGCGACGTGATTGACCAGTTCGACACAGCCGATCTCGACGACCCGATGACCGTCCCTTGGATCGAGACCGGTGGTTTCCGTATCGAGAACGACTTCGCGCATTGTCTGACCTTTTAGCAGAAGACGTGAATACCCTACATCGCCTCGTCCGGGCCGGCCATCTGCCGGCGCAGACTGTCCACAATCGCCTGGACCTGTTCGAAGGCGTCATCCAGCCCCTTGTCGGTCATCACAACGAAGTCGGCACGGGCGCGCTTTTCCACATCGGGCGTCTGCTTGGCGAGAATGGCGTCGAGTTTTTCAGCCGTCATGTCGTCGCGGTCAAGAACCCGCTGGCGCTGGACGGGTCCGGGCGCACTGACCACGACAATCCTGTCGACCCGGTCTTCGCCTCCGGTTTCAAACAGAAGCGGAATGTCGAGCACGACGATATCGGCGCCGGCGTCGCGGGCGTTCTCGAGGAACCGGTTCTGCTCGTCGCGGACCAGCGGATGGACAATCGCTTCGAGCCGGGCGATCGCCTGGTCGTCGGACAACACACGCCGGCCAAGCTCCTGGCGGTCGACCACGCCGTGCGCAGTCACACCCGGAAAAGCGTCCTCGACGGCGGCGACGGCGGCTCCACCGGTTTCATAGAGCCGGTGCACCGTGGCATCCGCGTCGAACACCGGGATGCCCAGGCGAACGAACATTTTCGCGGTTTCCGTCTTGCCCATGCCGATCGATCCGGTGAGGCCGAGCTTGAGCATCACCGCGCCTCCAGATCGGCGACGATGAGCGCGCGAAGTTCGTCAGTGACATCGGGAACCACTCCGAACCAGAGCGCGAAGCCGGGCGCGGCCTGATGCAACAGCATGCCGAGCCCGTCGACCACCGGATTGCCCCGGGCGCGGGCGCGCACCAGGAGATCCGTATCAAGCGGTGCATAGACAATGTCGCAGACCACCGCGGCCTCACTCAGCCGATCCAGCGCGATATCGCGCGGCGGGGCGCCCGTCATGCCGAGCGTCGTCGTGTTCACGAGGAGGGCGCCGTCCGCCAGGATATCCTCGCGCGTAGACCAATCATGTGCGGTCGCGGCCGGGCCAAACCGATTGGCCAGGGCCTCGGCGCGGGCGCGGGTCCGGTTGGTGATGCGCACGTCGGGCACGCCGGCATCGGTCAGAGCCGCCACCACCGCGCGGGCCGCACCGCCGGCGCCCAGAACGATTGCCGGGCCGTCAGACGCACGCCATTGCGGCGCGCCGGCCTCGAGGTTCCTGATGAAACCGATGCCGTCCGTGTTTGTGCCGCAGACCGCGCCGTCATGCATGTAGACGGTATTGACG
>JBPCWF010000419.1:0-3377 GCA_051009775.1 Hyphomicrobiales bacterium
GGTCTGGCCTTTGGGCGGCGGGAAGGCGTCGTCGAGGGCGGCCAGATCGTGCGTGCCGAGCTCAAGATCCGCCGCCGCCGCGTTGGTCCGGACGTGGTCGGGGTCGGCCGCCTTGGGGATTGCGATCATGCCGTCCTGGCGCAGGATCCAGGCAAGCGCGATGGTCGCCGGCTCGACCGCATGTTTCGACGCGATGTCGCCGAGCACCGACGTCTCAAGCATCGGACCTTCACCGAGCGGGGTGTAGGCCATGATCGCGACACCGGTGTCGCGGCACTTGCCGACAAGCTCCCATTCGATGCCGCGGATGCGCAGGTTGTAGAGAACCTGATTGGCGGCGCAGGCGCCGGCCGGCGCGATGCGCATCAGCTCGTCCATGTCGCCGACGTCGAAATTGCTGACCCCCCATTGCCGGATCTTGCCGTCGGCCTTGAGCCGTTCAAACCCCTCGACCGTCTCGGCCAGGGGATACCGGCCGCGCCAGTGCAGGAGATAGAGATCGACGCGGTCCGTTCCGAGGCGGCGCAGGCTGCGCTCGCAGGCCGCGATCGCGCCGTCGCGCGAGGCGTTGTGCGGATAGACCTTGGTGACCACGTAAACACCGTCGCGGCGCCCGGCAATGGCCTCGCCGACGACCTCCTCAGCGCCGCCTTCGCCGTACATCTCCGCCGTATCGATCAGGGTCAGACCGAGGTCGAGGCCGAGTTGAAGCGACTTGACCTCCCGGGCCCGCATGCCGCTCTGCTCGCCCATGCGCCACGTGCCGAGGCCGAGCGCCGGTACGGTTTCTCCGCCGGTCAGCGTTACCGTTCGCATCCCTCGCGTTCCTCCCTCGCAAGCACCGCACGATGCACATTTTCCGCACTATAAAGGACGGCGGCCTTTTGGGCATGTCCTATCGGCCGCCCTCTTGATGGAAATCAAACCGGCGTGCCCCAGGGTGTGTAGGGTGCGTGAAAGAGAGTATGGTGAGGCCCATGAAGGCGATGGTTCTGGACCGGCCGGGCGCAAGCCTCCGTGCGGAGGAGCGTGACGTGCCTGTTCCGGATGACGGGCAGGTGCTGGTCAAAGTGTCGGCCTGCGGCGTGTGCAGGACCGACCTGCACATTGTCGACGGCGACCTGACCGAGGCCGCGCTGCCGGTCGTGCCGGGCCACGAGATCGTCGGCGAGGTGGCCGCCGTCGGCTCCGGGGTCCGCTCCATCGCGGCCGGCGAGCGGGTCGGCGTTCCCTGGCTCGGCCACACCTGCAGCCGGTGCCGCTACTGCCGCATGGACGCGGAAAACCTGTGCGATGCGCCGGGCTTCACCGGCTATCAGATCGACGGCGGCTATGCCGACTACGCGGTGGCGGATGCGGATTACTGCTTTCCGATCCAGGGCGCCTGTTCCGACGCGGAAGCGGCGCCTCTGCTCTGCGCCGGGCTGATCGGGCACCGCTCGCTTAGGATGGCGGGCACGGCGGAGCGGCTCGGCATCTATGGCTTCGGCGCCGCGGCCCATATCGTCGCCCAGGTGGCGCGGTACGAAGGCCGCGAGGTTTACGCCTTCACCCGGCCCGGTGACGCGCGGGCCCAGGACTTCGCTGCCGGTCTGGGCGCGGAATGGGTTGGCGATTCCGATAAGGCGCCGCCCGTGGAGCTTGACGCGGCGATCATTTTCGCGCCCGTGGGGCCGCTCGTTCCGGCGGCGCTCAGGGCCGTGCGCAAGGGCGGCATCGTGGTCTGCGGCGGCATCCATATGAGCGACATCCCGTCCTTTCCCTATGACATCCTGTGGGGCGAGCGGACGGTCAGATCGGTCGCCAACCTGACCCGCGCGGATGCCCTGGAGTTCCTGGCGCTGGCGCCGAAAGTGCCGGTCCGCACGGAAGTCGAGGTCATGGCGCTGGCGGAGGCCAACGAGGCGCTGCGCAGGCTGCGCGAGGGCGAGGTGTCGGGCGCGCTGGTCCTGGCGCCCGGCGGCTGATCGGCGGGGCTGCGCATGTCAAGCAGTGAGATGATCCAGGCGGAAGCCCGCGAAGAGGTCTTCAAGGCGGAAGGTCTGACCAAGGTCTACCGCACCGGCGATGTCGAGGTGCATGCGCTGCGCGGGGTCGATCTCACGCTCTATGCCGGCGAGCTGAGCGTGTTCTTAGGCCCCTCGGGCAGCGGCAAGTCGACCCTGCTCAACATCCTGGGCGGGCTCGACGCGGCGAGCGCCGGGCGGGTCGAGTTCCGCGGCGAGGAACTGACCACGTTCGACGAGCGCTCGCTGACGCTCTACCGGCGTGAGCATGTCGGCTTCGTGTTCCAGTTCTACAACCTGATCTCGAGCCTGACCGCGCGCGAGAACGTGTCGCTGGTGACCGAGATTTCCAAGGATCCGATGTCGCCGGAGGAGGCGCTCGATCTGGTCGGCTTAAGCGAGCGCATGAACCACTTTCCCGCGCAGCTCTCCGGCGGCGAGCAGCAGCGCGTGGCGATCGCCCGGGCCATCGCCAAGCGGCCGGACGTGCTGTTATGCGACGAGCCGACGGGCGCGCTCGACAGCAAGATCGGCATCATCGTGCTCGAGGCCCTGACCGCGGTCAACGAGGAGCTCGGCACCACGACGGCGATCATCACCCACAATGTGGCGATCAGGGAGATCGCGCACCGGGTGTTCTATTTCGCCGACGGCCGGATCGCATCCACCCGTGTCAACGAAACGCGGGTCAAGCCGCACGAAGTGAGCTGGTGAGCGGCCATGAGCGCTCTCGACAAGAAACTCCTGCGCGACCTCATGGGCATGTGGACCCAGGCGATCGCGATTGCCCTGGTGGTTGCGGCGGGCGTTGCGACCCTGATCCTGGCGGTCGGCGCTTACCGTTCGCTCGAGGAGACCCGCGCCGCCTATTACGAGCGCCACCGCTTCGCTCATGTGTTCGCCGCCGCCACCCGTGCCCCGCGCGGGCTTATGGACCGGATCCTCGAGTTGCCGGGCGTTGCCGCGGCGGAGGCACGCATCACCAAGAACGCTCTGCTGGACATTGCCGGCTTCGCCGAGCCCGCGACCGGCCTGGTGATCTCCCTGCCGACAAAGGGCGAGCCGATCCTCAACCGGCTTTACATCCGTTCCGGCCGCCTGCCGCAGGCCGGAGAGACCACGTCGGCGGCGGTCAATGAGGACTTTGCCGAGGCCCACGGATTCCACGTCGGCTCACGGTTCAAGGCACTACTCGGCGGCCGCAAGCGCGAGCTGACCATCGTCGGCATCGTCCTGTCGCCGGAATTCATCTATGCGGTCGGTCCGGGCGATTTCGTGCCCGATGACCGCCGGTTCGGCATTCTGTGGATGGAGAAGAAGGCGGTCGAGGCGAGCTACGACCTCGAAAACGCGTTCAACTCGGTATCACTC
>JBPCWF010000420.1:0-4170 GCA_051009775.1 Hyphomicrobiales bacterium
CATCGCCGTCGCCATCGACCATCGCGACGGCCACCGCGGCCTTGCGCGAGATCGCGGTGCGGCCGGAGCTGCGCCAGCGCCTGACCTATAACTCCACCCGGCTGCACCAGGGGTTCAAGGATCTCGGACTTGAGCTCTGCTGCGATGTGGTGAGCCCGGTGGTTGCGGTGCGGGTCGCCGACGAGCCGACCACGGTGACCATGTGGAACGCGCTGCTCAACGAAGGCGTCTACGTCAATCTGGCACTGCCGCCGGGCACGCCCAGCGGTGCATGCCTGCTGAGATGCAGTGTCTCGGCGGCGCATTCGGACGAGGACATCGACCGGATCATCGGCATGTTCGCCAATGTCGTGGCGGGCATGGGCGAGGCCGCTGCGGAGTGACCGCCGCTATCTGAAGCCGCCGCGGAAATAAAGCCGGGGTGCGAGCAGCAATGCGGCCAGGATCGGATGGCGCCGCTGCCAGGGGGTGACCGTGACCTCGATGCCGGAATGCCGTGAAATCTTCCAGGCGATGTAGTCGGCGCCGCCCTGAAAGGTGAAGCCCGCCTTTATCAGGCGCGCCACCGTCAGAAGCTTGCCCGCCAGCCGGCGCCGCCACCACAGACGTCTCACCGAAGCCGCGCCGCGCCGCGGAGCACCCGATATGGCGCTTTGGCCGCGAGCGCTTTCAGCCAGCCCTTCGTAGTAGGCACGGTCGGCGTCGACGATCTGGCCGGCGCGCGACACGCTCTCCGGCCGGAGCTCGGTGCGGTAGGTGGCTTGCAGGACGGCGACCCACAACGCCCTGGCATCGGCCGCATCGCCGAGCGCGGGCGCATTGGCAAGCATGGTCTCGACCGCGGCGGCGAGGGCGTTCAGTGTCCGCGTCCGGGCCGTGTCGTCGCGGGCATGGACCAGGGCGCAGGGCTGGGCGAAGCGGGCCCAGAAATACGGATTGGAGGTCGCCAGGGACAGTTTGTGCTCGAACTGCTCGAGCGAGACGACGGCGACTTTGGCCCTCAGCGTGCGCCCGTCAAACGCGTGCTCGAGATAGTAGACATTGGGCGGCAGCAGCCGGTTGGCGAGGCGTTCGATCCGGCCGCCGTGAGCGGCCTCGTAGCTTGAGACCAGGACATAGAGATCGATCAGCGTGTCGTCGAGCGCGGTGCCGCGCAGGCTAGAGCCATAGGCCAGAACCGCTTCCGCTGCGTTGCCGAATTTCGCGTGCAGCGCGTCGCCGAGCGCGCGGACTTCAGGGACCACCGGCGCGGTTGCCCGCGCCGTGACAATCGACAGGAGGTCCGGGGTCTCGTTTGAGGTCATCGCGGTCCGTCACCCGCACAGATACTCGAATGCGGGCCCTGCGCTGATCTTGATCTCGCCGTCTGCGGGCGCCTCGAACATCTCGCCGTCAATGACGACGCTCGCGTCGGTCGCCAGTCCGATATGGTCTGCGGAAAAGCTCATGAAGTCCGGCTCGGGCAGTTTGCGGTCCAGCGCACCATACATCACCGGCAACAGATAGCGCAGAATGCTCGGGTGCGGATAGGCGATGGCGCTGGCTTTGAGGCCGCGCCCGTTCTGGTTCCAGAACGGCCGCGTGCCCATGATCAGCTTGTCGAGGGTCGTGACCAGAAACAGCAGCTGGTCGAACGCCGCCTTGACCTGGCCGTCGACCGTGATCGTCATCGGATAGCCGCGGTCGATCCGGTCGGGGTCCTGGTCGGCGTCGGAACGGCTGAACAGCGATTTGGCGAGTGTCGTGGCGAGCGTGATGGCCGGGGCGGCGAGGTCGCCCTTGAAGCCCATGCCATGGATGTCGCGCTGGCACAGCACAACGGCGCGGTATATGGCGCCGGTGCCGAAGAACATGCCGTGCTGGGGCGGTGTGTCGGCCAGGTTCTCCACCTTGACCGTGCGGCGGGTCCTGATCGCGGTCGCACGTTTCAGATAGCCGGGCCGGGTCAACAGGTCGGCGACCCGCGCGGGCTTGGTCACTTTGAGGCCGACATCGGCTGCGGTCATGTTTGTCGTGCCGTGCGGCAGAACCGCCAGCCGGGGCAGGGTCTTGAAGCTCCTGCTTTCGGCCATGCAGGTCTGGGCCGCCTGGACCGTGCCGTCGCCGCCGCTGAGCACAAGCAGCTCGATCTTCTTCTTCGCGAAGGCTTTCAGGATGTCCGGCAGGTCGGCGAAATCATCGAGCGTTTCGACCGCGACGCCTTGTGCGCCTTCGAGCGCATGGGCCAGGGCCTTGCCCCGGCGGCCCTGCTTGGCGGATTTGGGATTTACGATGACGCCGACGGTCATTGGCTCTCGACCGGTTGGCTCATCCAGGAGCGAAGCGTGCCCCGCCGGTGCTTGGCGAAGGCGGCCTGGATTAGCTGGAAGCCATGCAGCACAAGACATATGACGGTCCACCAGGCGACCGCGATGATGCCCAGATCGGGCCTGCCGACGACCGCGCTCACGGTCAGGATCACCATATTCGGGTTGCGCCGGGCGGTGATCTGCCGGAACAGGGTGTCGATGCGCCGCCAGATGTGAATCTCCAGTCCGAAGGACTTGATGGCGATGCCTTCCATGAGCCGCTGGACGACGTAGCCGACCAGGATCGCGCCCATGACCCACATGAAGGTCCGGTCGTCGATCGGAAACTGTGTCCCGGCCAGCCCGAGCGCCCACGCGCCGTACCAGAAGGGCGGGTGGATCAGGTCGATGCCGTGATCGAAAATGTTGCCCCACTTGCTCGAGGTCAGCGTGACCCGGGCGAGCTTGCCGTCGACGGTGTCGAGAAACGTCATGAGCCACGCGGTGATCAGGCCGAGCGTCCACTGCGCGTTGAGGAACAGGACCAGGGCGGCAATGACGAACACGGCGCTGAGCGCCGTGACGATGTTCGGGGTGATGGCGGTCGGGGCGAGCAGGCGGGTGACGTGGAAGGCCGGCAGCGGCCAGACATGCTTGGTGACCAGATCGGTCGCGCCCTTGTAGGTGCCCTTGAACGTGCGCCATTCGACGTCCTTCTTGTTGGCCTCCGACACGATCAGGGCATAGGGCACCTCGCGCTTGCGCAAGGCCTGCCAGTAGGCGGCGCCAAGCTGGCTGGGGCGCCTGGCCTTGAGCCTCAGATAGACGGGAATGCGGGTGCTCGCGTCGGTCAGAACGTCGGCCGCGGCGGCCGCATGTTCGGCGACCGTGTGAACCGCAATCGGCTTCTCATGGCCCATCTCGTCGCCGATCAGCAAGAGACCCGGCTCGCCGATCAGCAACGGGACCAAAGGCACGTCGATCACCGCGTCGGCGCGGACCAGGATCACCGGTGTCGTGACGGCGTTGAGATCGGTGTCGCAGATAAGGTCGGTGACGCCATGCTGGGCGAAGATCTTCATCGTGCGCTCGGCCGGCGTCATGCCCCACAACTCGACGCGGCAGGCGCCGACGAAGCACAAGCTCGGCGTTTGCGCCTCCGGTGCGGACGGTGTTGGGTGCGTATCGGGCTGGGTTGTCACGAAGGTTTGCTACACATCATGTCGGGCAATATCGCGGCGCATGCCGGGCGATCGGCGGGTCCGAGCTACCTAAAGCGTTTCATTGCGGAATGCAATTGTGCCGGCGGCGAGCGAAAACACCAGTAACGGGAGCCATGCCGCCATCCACGGCGGCAGCAGTCCGAGCTCTCCCATGGTCATCGAAATGCCGTCGAACAGGAAGAAGGCGAACCCCAGTCCGACACCGACGGCGAACAGAAACCCGAGCCCGCCGCCGCGCTTGTGGCGTCCGGCGAGCGGGACAGCGATCAGCACCATCAGCGCGCCGGTCAACAAGAGCGTGAACCGCTTGTGCCACCAGGTCGAGTAGACATGGATCGGCCGGATGCCGAAGCCGGAGTTCTCGATGAAGTAATTGAGGTCTCCGACCGACATCTCCTCCGGATCGCCGGACCGGGCGCCGACCGCGGCCGGGCGCATGAGCCCGCTGTAGATCAGCCGGTCGACCCGGCTCGGGGGCACGTTGTCGCGGTAATAGATGACCACGCCGGACAGCTCCCAGCGGCCTTTATTGAGCTCCGCCTTGCGCGCCATGATCTGCTCGATCAGAATGCCGTCGGAACCGCGGCGGAAGATGATGACATTCTCCAAGGAGGTTGCCTGCGGGTTGGAGTTGGCGGCGCGCAGCACGTCGTTGCCGG
>JBPCWF010000421.1:0-6208 GCA_051009775.1 Hyphomicrobiales bacterium
CCGGCGACAGAAGCACGAGGCCTTGATGGGAACTTCGGCGCGGGCAACCGCCTTGTCGAGTTGCAGCTTGACCTGTGCCGCCTCCACCGTCTCGCCCCGATGCGTCAGGCACTCATGCAGGCCGTGCAGGCTCCAGACATTCCCCGGATGCTGGCACGCCCGGCTGAGCGTCGCGTCCAAACCGAGATCGGCCCGATAGACCGCTTCCGCCTCCTCGTAGCGTCCTTGCTCCAGCAGAAGCGCGCCCAAGGCGTGGCGGGCCGGCTGCATCCATCCCCAGGGTTCGTCATAGGGCAGACTGTCATCCAGATCGACCGCGCGGCGGAGGTGATCGAACGCGGTCTCGTGATTGCCCTTGTGGTATTCCAGCTCGCCCGTCAGCATCTGTTCGGCTATCTGCAGAATGTCGCGGCACGTATTGTTGAACAGCATCCGGCTTTCCGGCACGCGGTCCCGCGCAGCGAGGAACAGCTCCCTTTCGGCCTCCGCCGCGGCACTATCGCCTGTATTGGCGAGCGCAACCGTGCGCGCGTAACGCATCATGGCAGTGGTAACGCAATAGAGCTCTCCGTCCTCGGGCAGAGCCTGGCTGAGGATGTCGTGCCACCGGCCAAACCGGATCAGCACATGCTGTTTCATCGGAATGAAGCCTTCGAACCAATCGGCCATTGGCCGCAGCGTCGCTTCGGGCAGGGTCGCCATCAGCTCGTCGGCGGCGTCGAGTGCCGGCGTGGGCTGACCGAGGAACATCGCTCCATAAATCTTGAAATGATGATTGTGGCAGCGGTAGACGGAATAGAAGTTTTCGGCGCCGGCCAGTTTCAGGAACTTGCGATCCGCCACGATCGCCGTGTGGTTCCGCGAGACGACATTGGAATAGTCGCCGCACAGAACATCAATGTGGGTGGCCATGTGCAGCAGATGGCCGGCGTCGGGCACCAGGGTGCTCAAGCGGTCGCCGTGCCGCAGTGCCCGCTCTGGATGCGGCGACATTTCCATCAAATGAATATACATGTGCAGCAGGCCGGGATGCTCCCAGGCGCCGTCAAGTTGATCAAAGGCCGTTTCGAGAACGGTGATCGCCTCAAGCGTGTCGGCGCCCTCGGCGGGTTGCCCGGACGGCAGGTCCCAGAGCTGCCAGGGCGTGCGGTTCATAATCGCCTCTGCAAACAGGGAACAGATGTCGGGATCACCGGAATGGGCTTTGTGCACCTCGCGCATGGCATCGGCATAAGCATCGTTCCAAGGCCCGAAGTCCTCGATCGACGCGTTCTCGGGATAGCGTTCGGGAATGGCCTCGATCAGAGCCTCTTCCGTCGGTGTCACCCTGTCCTTGAGCCGGGTCGCCTCGGCGATGGCGTCGCGGGCCTGGGACAATGCATCGGGTTTCTCATCATCCTCGAAAGTCTCCCAGGGTTTGTTGTAGTTCGGGCCGATCCCATAGGCGACGCCCCAATGCGCCATGGCGCAATCCGGGTCTGCCTCAAGCGCCTTGCGAAAACAGACGATCGCCTCTTCGTGGTTGTAGGCATAGATCCAGTTCAGGCCCCGGTCGAACCAGAGTTGCGCGGTCGGCGAGGACGTTGTCACCTTCCGTGAGTATGTTCCAAGATCGTAGTAATCCATTGCTCACTCCTCGGACTGCCGCCTTCGTCACGGTGCCAGCAAACGCATGTTGCGATACCAAGCCTAACAGGCATCCTGGCAAAGACATACGTCCTCGGTTCGCATTCCGGCGCCGGGGTTGCGCATGTCCGGGTCCGGCACCTTTGCTGCCGAAGTGCCCTTCAGGGGATCTTCGGTCTGGCTCCGGTTTGGTCAAAATTTCTTGGGAACAGCGCGGAGAGGAAACGGAACACGATTCTCTTTGCGCTGTTCCTGTTGAACGCCTCGCTGTGCAGGAGAAAATCGGTCCACATGCCTTCGAGCAGGGCAAGGGTGCCATGAGTGGCATCGCGAGCCAGCACGTCCGGCTCTTCCGTGCCCTCGGCCAGCTGCAAGTACGCCTCGTTAAACATGCCACGCAGCACATCGTCGCGCGTGTCCGAAAATCTCGCGAAAGAATTTTGAGATCGTGCCTCGCCGCGGAACGCGTACCAGACATTGACCGTCTTGCGGTTAAGGATTTCCTCGCTCAGATCTGCTGAAATCATGGCCTCGAGCTTCTCCTGAGGGCTGTCCCCCGCAGCCTGCAGAAAGCTGTCCAAATTGGCGTAGTACTGTTTGCTCATGTGCCGTGCAGCTTCGAGAAGCAGATGGTTCTTGCTGTCGAAGTGCAAGTGGATCATGCCTCGAGACAATCCGGCCCTGTTGATGATGTTGGTGACGGAAGTGCCGGCGATGCCGAGTTCGGCGATGGTCTCGAACGTGGCGTTGATGAGAACCTGCCGATGATACGCTTTCAGTTCGGCTCTTCTCTTTGGTTTGTTCACTTCGGGCTCCCGTTGCCTTCCAGCCAGACCTCCATCCTGGTGGAGCATCCATGAGTCGGCACGTAAGGTGCCAATCCAATTGACAGTAAATGGACGGTGATGTAAACGATTTAAATGGACGTTTGTCCATCGAAATAGACGGGAGACCATTCCGCGTGTCATCGGCACCTGTTAGCCGCTGGCCATGTGTGGGGAGCGGAGGCGGTGGCGTTGTCACTCAAATCCGAGAGATCGAAAGGATATGCGCTGAGCGCACCGGCGGTTCTTTACGTCGGCTTTCTGATCGTGGTTCCCGTGTTCCTGATGATTGCGCACAGTTTCTGGACACAGGAATATGTGGATATCAATCGCGACCTGACGCTCGCCAACTACCGGGAAGCGTTCACCGACCCACTCATTCTACTCCTTCTGGTCCGTTCGGTGGTGATCGCCGGTCTGGTGACTCTGCTGACTGTGCTGCTCGCCTATCCGATCGCGTATTACATTGCCTTCAAGACGGAACACAAAGCCCTCTGGCTGATCCTCGTGACCATACCGTTCTGGAGCAGCTATCTGTTGAGGGTATTCGCGTGGAAACTGATTCTGGGCTTCAACGGTGTGCTCAACAGCGGCCTTTTGACATTGGGGCTGATCGATGAGCCATTGACCTTCATCCTTTATAATCCCAATGCGGTCGTGCTGACCTTGGCCCACGCTTGGGCGCCCTTTGCCATCCTTCCGAGCTATGTCTCACTGCAAAAGATCGACCCAAGTCTGCTCGAGGCCGCCACGGACCTTGGAAACACCAGACTCGAACGGTTCTTCCGGGTCACCCTGCCCCTGTCCATTCCAGGCGTGATCGCGGCCAGCCTGATCATCTTCATCCCCACCGTGGGAGACTATGTGACCCCATCGCTCGTCGGTGGCTCCGACGGCAAGATGATCGCCAACATGATCCAGGTTCAGTTCGGCCCGGCCAACAACTGGCCGCTGGGAGCTACGTTGTCGATCATCGCCATGCTGGTCGTGATGTTTGTGGCGATCGTTTTCGTGATTGCCATGCGCAAGGGCGGGAGCCGCATCCGATGAGTTGGCTCAAGACCTATGCTGGCCTCTATCTGGCATTCCTGTATCTGCCGGTTCTGTTTCTGCCGGTTTTCTCGTTCAACGACGGAACCATCGTCGCGTTTCCGCTGACCGGCTTCACCTTCAAGTGGTATGCGCAGCTGACGGAAGCGGACGCCCTGCTCGGCGCGCTGGTCAACTCCCTGACGGTCGGGCTGTCGACCGCGGTCATCAGCACCGGCATCGGCCTGTTCGCGGCTCGTGCCTTCACGCGATACAGCTTCGTCGGCCGCGCTCCCGCCGAAGGTTTCGTCATGCTGCCTTTGGTCCTTCCCGGCATCATCGTGGCGTCTTCCATGCTGGTGCTGTTTATCAACCTGGGGCTTCAGCCCTCTCTCGTCACCATCATCATCGGGCATGTTTTCCTGGCACTGCCGTTTGCCGTGTCGATCATGAAGTCCTCGTTTGACCAGTTCGACCAATCGCTTGAAGAGGCGGCATATGATCTGGGCGAATCTGTCGTCGGCACGTTCAGACGGGTGACCTTGCCAATCGTCGCCCCTGGCATCGTCGCCAGTATTCTGGTGACCTTCACGGTGTCGTTCGATGAGTTCGTGCTGGCCTTCTTCCTCGCCGGCAACCAGCCGACGCTTCCCGTCTATATCTGGAGCCAGATCCGCTTCCCGGCCAAGTTGCCCAACACGCTGGCCCTGGGCTCGCTTCTGCTGCTTGGCTCGATCCTGTTGCTCATCGTGGCGGAATACTTCCGCCGAAAATCCGACCGGTCAGCGAGTCCGTACTGAGGAAAGTTATCGTGGAAAACGGTAATCCGATTGTGGTCCTGAAAAACATCGAAAAGCGGTTCGGCAGCTTCGTTGCCGTGAGCGATCTCAATCTGGATCTGGATCAGGGGGAGTTCTTTTCGCTGCTTGGCCCTTCGGGTTGTGGAAAAACCACGGCATTGCGCATGGTGGCCGGCTTCCTCGAGCCTGACGAGGGAGAGATCCTGATCGACGGCGTATCAATGCATGACGTCCCGGCAAACCTGCGGCCCACCAACATGGTTTTCCAGAGCTATGCGATCTTTCCTCATCTCAACGTGGGCGACAATGTCGCTTTCGGACTGCGCAAGAAGGGATTGAGCAGCGAACACATTCGAAAGGAGGTCGGCGAGGCGCTGGAGATGGTTGAATTGCCGGGCCTCGAAGATCGCGAGGCAGATCAGTTGTCGGGAGGGCAACGCCAGCGCGTCGCACTGGCCCGCGCCCTGGTGATGCGCCCCAAGGTCCTGCTGCTGGACGAGCCGCTATCCGCGCTCGACAAGAAATTGCGTGAAACCATGCAGCTGGAGCTAAGACACTTGCAGCGATCGGTCGGCATCACCTTCGTGATGGTCACCCATGACCAGTACGAGGCGATGACGATGTCCGACCGCATCGGGGTGATGTTCAACGGCCGGCTCGCGCAGATAGACACGCCCGAAAACATGTACAGCTCACCGATGAACCGCGAAGTTGCTTCTTTCATCGGCGGCATGAATTTCTTGACGGGCAAGCTTCAGTCGACTGCGTCGGATATGATTGAAATTGACGCGGCAGGGTTCGGCTCCCTCAAAGTCATTCCGAATCCGTATGGCATTGAGCCGGGCCCGGACATGCTCGTGGGCATCAGGCCCGAGCAGCTCGAGATCGCGGCGAAAGAGCCTCCGTCATGCGATGTCGTGGCGAAGGGCAAGATCGCCGATGTGGCCTTTTATGGTGAGAACATTCAGTACTATGTCGGCATTGACGGCCTGGACGACCCGTGTGTTGTCGCTGTCACCAACTACTTCCACCAAGTGGATCATCAGGTCGGAGATGACGTCTGGATCGGCTTCAAGAATTCGTCCGTAATCGATCTGGGATCGCACCAGAACGAGGCCGGGCCGGGATCGTAACTGCAGGGAGGAGATAATGAAAACTCGATTGAAGAATGCAATTCGCATGGCAGCGATCGCCGTCGTTCCGATCGCCGGAATGATTTGGGGTGGCCAGGCAAACGCTGAAGGTTCAGACCTGACGGTGTTCGACTGGTCCGGCTACGAGGACAAGGGATTCTTCGGGGCCTATGTGGAAAAACACGGAAGCGCTCCTTCCTATACCTTTTTTGGCAGCCAGGAAGAGGCCTTTACCAAGCTGCGTTCCGGCTTCACCGCAGACCTTGCACACCCTTGTACCGATGCGACTAAGAAGTGGGTCGCCGCCGGTCTCCTCAAGCCGCTTGACACCAGCCGACTGACGCATTGGGACAAGTTACTGCCGGCCGTCAGGGAACTGGAGGGCGTCGTCGTGGACGGCAAGGTTTACATGCTGCCCTTCGAATGGGGCAACACCGGGCTGATTTACCGCACGGACAAGATCGCGGCGGACAAGATCTCGCTGCAACTGACCACCCAACCAGAATACAAAGGCAAAATCGCAATTCCTGATGCAGCATCCAGTGCTTACGCTTTTGCCGCTCTGGGGGCGAGAATCGAGAATTACGCCAATATGAACGATGAGGAATTCAAGAAGGCCTCTGATTTCCTGCGCAAGGTTCATCCGAATATCCGGCTTTATTGGTCTGACGCGGGGCAGCTGGACCAGGCCATGGCGAGCGGCGAGATTGTCATGGGTTGGGCCTGGAACCAGTCCGAGCTCAACCTGATCGCAAATAAAGTGCCCGCCGTCATGATGAAGGATGTGAAGAAAGGG
>JBPCWF010000422.1:0-2702 GCA_051009775.1 Hyphomicrobiales bacterium
GCCGCCCTGCTCACCGCGATCAAGGGGCTGGCGGACGAGGTCGCGGGCGACGGCATCACCGTCAACGCGGTCAATCCGGGCCCGTCTCGAACGGAAAGGTGGAACCGGCTGATGGAGAACCTGGCCCGCGACACGGGACGCCCGGTCTCTGAAGCCGAGCAGGACTTCACCGCAGACATTCCCATGGGCCGGTTCGGCGAGCCGGACGAGATCGCCCGCCATGTCTGCTTTCTGGCCTCGGAGGCGGCCGGTTACATGACCGGGACGTCGATCACCGCCGATGGCGGCTGGGTCAAGCATCCGGCCTGAGGCCGGCTGATTTCACCCGGTCCGTCCACCGTCCGCCATGGCCCGCCGATAAGTGTTGAATCCCGAAAAATCAAATCCTAACCTAGGCAAAAGCCGGCCTGCAAAATTCAATTCTGCAGTGCGAAATTGACCTGCAGGGAGCACGCTCATGCCGTTCGATACCCGCCTCACGCAAGAGATGATCGACCGCTTCACCGCCTCCGGCGACTGGGGCACGGAGACGTTCTACGATCTGCTCTGTAAGAAGGTCGCGGAGCATCCCGACCGTGAGGCGGTCGTCGATGTGCACGCCCGCATCACCTATGGCGAGCTCAAGGACAAGGTCGACCGTACCGCGGCGTTCCTGCGCGGGCACGGGATCGGCGCCGGCGATGTCGTGACGATCCAGCTGCCGAACTGGGTCGAATTCCTCTACGTGTTCTTCGCGCTGGAGCTTCTGGGCGCCGTTGCAAACAAGATCAGCCCGGACTTCCGCGGCCGCGAGGTCGATTTCATCCTGAAGTTCTCCAACAGCCGGGCCTATGTCTGCGCGAAGGACTTCAAGGGCTTCGACTATCCGGGCATGGTCGAGGGGCTGATGTCCGGCCTGCCCAATCTGAAATTCCTCTGCGTTGCCGATGGCGAAGCGGGCGGACAGGCGGTGTCGCTGGCTGAGGGACTGAAGACGACGGAGCCCCTGGCCGGGGACGAGCGGGTGCGGATGGACGCCAACGCGGTCTACCGTATGGCGTTCACGTCCGGCACCACTGGCAATCCGAAGAACGTGCTGCACTCGTTCAACACCACGGTGCCGGCGCTCCGGTTCCTGACGCGCGACATGGAGGCAACGGAAGACGACGTCTTCCTGATCTATCTGCCGATCGGGCTCAACTGGGGCTATCTGATCCTGATCCAGGCGCTGATGCTGGGTGCGCGCGTCGTGCTGCTCGACCGGTTCTCGGGCCGCGCCGCGCTCGACCTGATCGGCCGCGAGAAGGTGAGCTTTATCGCCTCAGCGCCGGCGTCGATCATCGCCATGCTCAATGAGCCCGATCTTGAGGCTTACGACGTCTCGTCGCTGCGGGTCGTCCTCACCGGCGGAGCATCCTGTCCGGTCGAGACCTTGCGGGAGTTCGGCCGGCGCTTGTCGGGCCGTCTGATCGAGCTCTACGGCATGCTTGAGGACGGCTATCACACCTACACCCGTTTCGAGGACGATCCCGAACAGGTGAACGGCACGATCGGGCGCTGCGTGGAGGGCATGGGGCTGAGATTGCTCGACCCGGAGGGCAACGATGTGGCGCCCGGCGCGCAGGGCGAGATCGCCGCCTTCGGGCCGTCGGTGCATCTCGGCTACAACAACAATCCGGCCGCCAACGCGGAGGCCTTCACGGCAGACGGATGGTTCCGCACCGGAGATCTTGGCGAACATGCCGACGACAAGGGCAATGTCAGGATCGTCGGCCGGTCCAAGGAGATCATCAACCGCGGCGGCAAGAAGTTCTTCCCCCGCGAAGTGGAGGAAATCCTCTACACCCATCCCAAGGTGCTGCACGCCGCGATGGTGGGCGTGCCCGATCCCAGGCTCGGCGAGCGCAACTGTCTGTGTCTGATCCCGAAGGACGGGGCCGATGCGGATCTTGACGAGTTCGTCGAGTTCCTGCGCGGCGAGGTCGCGACCTACAAGCTGCCCGAACGGCTGGAGATCTTCGACGAGTTGCCGTTCACGCCGACCGGCAAGCTGCAGCGCTTCGTGCTTGCCGACCAGGTCCTGAAACGGATCGAGGCGGAGGGCGCCTAGAGCATCGTTCCTTCATATGGAATCGTTTGATGGTGCCAAATCAGGTCAGCCGGCTAGATGCAAAGCGCGGCGCGATGTGGGGCATCGGGCAAGCTTTGCAACGACGCCGGTGAGCTGATCTGGCCCACCGAAGGCCGGTTTTTCGCGCCCGCTGGACGTCGTTAAGGCCCACTTGTGGTCGCCCGGACCACGGCGTGGACCTTGCCTAGCCAGCAGACGCGAAAAGCCAGTCAAATGATCCCAAATGAAGGAACGATGCTCTAGACTGAGCCGGGCATCATCGCGACATAAGGAAAAAGAGCTAAAGCCATGAAAATCAACATCGAGATCGAGTGCACCCCGCAGGAGGCGCGGGTCTTCATGGGATTGCCGGATATCAAGCCGATGCAGGACGCCATGATGGCGGGCATGCAGGAACGAATGGAAGACCAGCTCAAGCGCATGGACCCGGAAGCCCTGATGAAGGAGTGGTTTTCGCCCGGCATAGAAGGCTTTCAGCAGATGCAGAAAGCGTTCTGGTCGGCGGCGACCGGCGAGGCGCCCGGCGCGAAAGACAAGAAATAGTGTCTGGCCCCGGTGTTGGAGCCGGCCCCGCACGGCTGAGAATATGTCC
>JBPCWF010000423.1:0-6582 GCA_051009775.1 Hyphomicrobiales bacterium
AGAGGCTTTGCCGCACAAAACCACCGGTCAGGCCCGCAAGGCGGCACGGGCGGCCGAATCCGCCCCGTCCAAGGGCGGCGAGACCGACCGTTTCGCCGAGGCGACGCCCAACCAATCACGCAATGAATCCAGGCATTTACAGAGTTCCACTATCAAACCGCCGAAACTCGCCGCCATTGAGGCCGATGGGGCGCCGGCGGCTGACGGTGCCGCCAAACCCGCAGCCTCGACCGCTGCCTCCGGCACGGACGGCAACGGCTCCGCTCTCCTGACCGGGTCGACGGAGCGCCGGCCGAAGCAAGCGGCCGTGCAGCGCGACGGCAATAGAACGGCGGAAGGCGGACCCAGGAGCGCGCCCACGGCCGCCGTGTCCAATGGCGCCCGGCGCGAAGCCTCTCTCCGCGCCCGCGCCACGGCTGCCACGCCGATGCAAACCGGTGTGCGGATCGACGGCGCTTTGCCGGTGCAGGGCGCCGCGGGGCCGTTCCAGTCCGCTCCGGCCGTGCAGAGCACCCGGCAGCACGTGGTCGCGCCGGGCCAGACCTTGTGGCTCATTTCGCGCGCGCTTTACGGCTCCGGCATCCACTACCGCAGGCTTCACCGGCTGAACAAAGCTCGCATCGGCAACCCGGATCGGATATATCCGGGGCAGATTCTCCTGGTGCCGGACATCGGGACCGGGGGCCAGGCGCCACGGGCCGGAGACGGTCGCTGACGTCCCGCCCGATTGTCGCGGGCGCTCATGTACATTACATAGAGGGACCGCACGAAATCCGCATTCAGTTGCGAGACTGCGATGCCCCGGGCGCGGCGCATAACCCAACCGATGAGGCCGGGCCGACCACTGCATGCGAACACTGACCTACAAAGAGAGAGAGTATTTCGGTAAGCCCGGCGACGGTGTCGGCCATCTGGAGACCTTCCGTCATCTGTTTCCCTATTTCTGGCCGAAGGGGCGGGGCGATCTCAAGGTCCGCGTGATTGCCGCGCTGGTCTGCCTGGTCGTGGCCAAGGTCATCACCGTTGCCTTTCCGTTCGCCTACAAGGCGGCGGTCGACGCGCTGACCGGGGCCGGCGGGGCAGGCGGGCTGACCGGCGCGGAAACCGCCGCGGTCGCGGTCGCGGTGCCGTTCATGATGATCGTCGCCTACGGTGTCGGCCGGCTGCTCATGGTCGCCGCCACACAGCTCCGGGACGGGCTGTTTGCGGCGGTCGCCCAGCACGCGGTGCGCCAGATGGCGATCCGCACCTTCCGCCACCTCCACCGCCTGTCCCTGCGCTTTCATCTGGAACGGCGCACCGGCGGCCTGAGCCGCATCATCGAGCGCGGCACCAAGGCGATCGAGGTGATCCTGCGCTTCTCCCTGTTCAACACCTTCCCGACCGTGCTCGAGCTCGCCTTTGTCTGCGGCGTGCTGGCCTACACGTTCAACATCTGGTTCGCGCTGGTGGTCGGCATCACCGTGATTGCCTATATGGCGTTCACCTATCAGGCGACCGAATGGCGCATCGAGATCCGGCGCCGCATGAACGATGCCGACACCGACGCCAACACCAAGGCGATCGACAGCCTCCTGAACTTCGAGACGGTCAAGTATTTCGGCAACGAGGCCCATGAATCGAAGCGCTTCGACAAGTCGATGGCGCGCTATGAGAAGGCGGCGACCAAGACCTTCACCTCGCTGGCGATCCTGAACTCGGGCCAGGCCGTGATCTTCTCGACCGGTCTCACGATCTGCATGATCATGTCCGGCATCGGCATCGCCCGAGGCACCATGACGGTCGGCGACTTCGTCATGGTCAACGCCTTCCTGATCCAGCTCTACATCCCGCTCAATTTCCTCGGCACCGTCTATCGCGACATCAAGCAGGGACTGATCGATGTCGAGATCATGTTCGACCTGCTCGACGTCGAGCCGGAGATCCAGGACAGGCCGGACGCCAAACCGCTCCAGCTGACCGACGCGGTGGTCGAGTTCGACAACGTCTCGTTCTCCTACGATGACGACCGCCAGATCCTGCACGATGTCAGTTTCACCGTGCCGGCCGGCCACAAGGTCGCGATCGTGGGCCCGAGCGGCGCCGGCAAGTCGACCATCTCGCGGCTTCTGTTCCGGTTCTACGAGGTGTCTTCGGGCGCGGTGAAGATCGACGGCCAGAACATCGCCGACGTGACCCAGGAATCGCTCCGCCACACGGTCGGCATGGTGCCGCAGGACACGGTGCTGTTCAACGACACCATCCTCTACAACATCCGCTACGGCCGCCCGGACGCGAGCGACGAGGACGTGATCGAGGCCGCGACCCATGCCCAGGTGCACAGCTTCATCCAGAACCTGCCGGAGGGTTACGGCACCATGGTGGGCGAGCGCGGGTTGAAACTGTCCGGCGGCGAAAAGCAGCGGGTCGCGATCGCCCGCACCATCCTCAAAGGCCCGCCCGTGCTCCTGCTCGACGAGGCGACGTCGTCTCTCGACACCTATACCGAACAGGAGATCCAGGCGGCGCTGAAGGATGTCTCCCAGAACCGCACAACGCTGGTCATCGCCCACCGGCTGTCGACGGTGATCGATGCCGACGAGATCATCGTACTCGACAAGGGCCGTATCGTCGAACGCGGCCGGCATGAGCAGCTGCTCGGGCAGGACGGGCTCTATGCCGGCCTGTGGAACCGCCAGCGCGAGGCCGAGGAAGCCCGCATCCGTCTGGCCGAAGCGCTTGACGAACGCGGCCCGGGCGCCGAAGACGATGCGCTCGAGCAGATCGGCGAGGACCCGCTGCGCGAGGAATTGAGCGTTTCTTAAGCGATTCCCGTTTGATATCTATAGTAACACTCTCAGCGCAAGGAGCTGGCCCGTGCTTGAGTCCATAATGTCGATCTTTGTGCCCATCCACCGCGACGGCCACAAGTTCATCGTCGCCTTTGCGCTCGGCACGCTGGTCCTGTTCTGGCTGCTCGGGCCGTTCGGCTGGCTCGGCGTGATCCTGACTGTCTGGTGCGCCTACTTCTTCCGCGATCCCGACCGTGTCACGCCCTTGCGCGAAGGCCTGGTGATCAGCCCGGCGGATGGCCGGATCTGCGCCATCGAGGACGTCACCGCACCGGGCGAGCTCGATCTCGACGGCGAGACCCGCGTGCGCGTATCGGTCTTCATGAACGTGTTCGACGTCCACGTGAACCGCGCGCCTGTCGCCGGCAAGGTCACGAAGATGACCTATGTGCCCGGCCGCTTCGTCAATGCGGAACTCGACAAGGCGAGCGAGGACAACGAACGCCTGGCGCTGACCATGGAACTGAACGGCGGCGCCAGGCTGGGCGTCGTGCAGATTGCCGGTCTGGTCGCCCGGCGCATCGTGCCGTTCATCAAGGAGGGCGAGCCGCTTGGGGCAGGGGAACGGTTCGGCCTGATCCGCTTCGGCAGCCGGGTGGACGTTTATCTGCCGCCGGGGCAAGATGCTCTGGTCGCCATCGGCCAGCGCGCAATCGCCGGCGAGACCGTGCTTGCGGACCTGAAGTCCGACGAGCCGGAACGCACCGCGCGGCTCGGCTGAGCGTTCAACGGAACAGACGGAGGTGATGTGATGTCCAAGTTCGACCGTATCGAACCGGACCGGGCGGCGCGGGAACAACGCTTCCGGCGCTTCCGGCTGATCCCGATCCGCCTGATCGCGCCCAATCTGATCACGCTGCTGGCGCTGTGCAGCGGCGTCACCGCGATCCGCATGGCGACCGAGGAGCGTTACGAACTGGCGGTCGCGGCGATCATCTTCGCCATCATACTCGATGCGCTCGACGGCCGGGTCGCCCGCCTGCTCAAGGGCACCTCCCGGTTCGGCGCCGAACTGGACTCGCTCGCCGATTTCGTCAATTTCGGCGTCGCGCCCGCCATCATGATCTATCTATGGTCGCTGCAGTCGCTCAAATCGCTCGGCTGGATCGTCTGCCTCGGTCTCGCGATCTGCTGCGCCGCCCGGCTCGCCCGCTTCAACGTGGCGCTGGACGATCCGGACAAGCCGGCCTGGACCGCCGGTTTCTTCACCGGCGTCCCGGCGCCCGCCGGTGCGGGCATTGCGCTGCTCCCGATGTATCTGGGTTTCCTGGGGCTGATCGACGGCCCGTCCCTGGCGGCGGCGATCCTGCTCTATACCGGCTTCGTCGGATTCCTGATGGTGAGCCGCATCCCGACCTTCTCCGGCAAGGGCTCCGGCCAGCGCATCCGCCGCGACCTGGTTCTGCCTTTGATGCTGATCACCGTGCTCTTCGTGTCGCTCCTGCTCAGCTATCCCTGGGCGATGCTGACCGGGCTCGCAGTGCTCTATTTGTGCATGCTGCCGGTCGGCGTCTGGCGCCACCAGAAGCTCGCCGCGCAGCATGAGCTCGACGCCGCGCCGGAGGCGGAGGAACAGCCGGTCGAGGAAGAGGTCAAGTAGGACGGGCCAGCCCGAGCAACCCGTCCTCCAGGATCGTCGTCCCGGCCTTGAGCCGGGATCTAATGGCGGTGCAGCGGGTCAAGTGCGTTGGGTTGGAAATCCTCGATCGGATCGGGATACGGCTTTCTTTACCCTGCGGCATCTGCAATTGGAGTCCGGATCTCCGCGCTGCCGCGCTCCGTCCGGAATGACGGATGAAGGAACTGTCGGCCTAACACCCGAACGCGTCCAGGCAGACCTGCTGGTCTTCCCGGCAGTGGTAGCGTGAGACCTCGCTGCCGTCGCTGCGGCCGGCGCATTCCTTACGCACGGCCGTACAGTTCGCCTTGTCCTCGTCGCGGCACTGCAGCTCGGGCGGGTTCTTCATGCAGACGCTGTAATCGCTGTAGCAGACCGTGCGCCATGCCTCCGCGCGGCCGGCGCCGACGACGCAGATGTTGTAGCTTTCCCAGCAGCCCGTGCGCTCTTCCCGCGGGTCGGCGGCGGCCTGTGCGGACAGGGTGAGCACAAGCAGAGCGGGCGCGAAAAAACACCGAACCCAAGGTCCGGCACGCCACGTGGTCTCGGATTTTCTGTCACTCATTTTTGCTAGTGTGCCGCAATTCCGTTTGAATTGAAACGGCCCTGCGTGGCAACGTCGCGGCTCAGCCCAGCACCCGGTCGAGATCGGCGCACAGGTCTTCCGCATCCTCCAGGCCGATCGACACCCGGAACACGCCGTCGCCGGCATAGGCCCTGAAGCTTGCGAGCTGGTCGCCTTCGAGCCGGAACGACGTCTTCATGAGATCGTCCGTGCCCATCCAGAAGATCAGGCTGCGGTGATGTCCGAGCGACACCGCGTAGTGCAGGATCTGCAGTTCCTTCGCCATCCGGTCGGCAAGGGCCGGGCCGTCGGCGGTCTGGAACGTCAGCATGGCGGAGAAATTGTCCATCTGCCGGGCGGCGAGTTCGTGCTGCGGATGGGACGCAAGCCCCGGATAGACGACCTGCGTCACGCGGCCGTGGCCCTCCAGGAAGCGGGCGACCGCGAGCGCCGTCTCCGCGTGGGCGCGCATGCGGATCGGCAGGGTGGCGCAACCGCGCATGATGAGCCAGGCGTTGAACGGACTGAGCACGCCGCCATAGTGGATGCCGGCTTCGAGCCGCAGCGCGCCGAGGTTGTCCCGGCTGCCGAGCACCGCGCCGCCGACCGCGTCGCCATGGCCGCCGATATATTTGGTCAGCGAATGGTAGACATAGTCGGCGCCGAGATCGATCGGCCGGGTCGCGACCGGCGTCGCGAATGTGGAATCGACCGCCACCTTGATGTCGCCGGCCGCGTGGGCGATTTCGGCAATCGCGGCGATATCGCACAGCCGGCAGATCGGGTTGGCCGGTGTTTCCAGCATGATTAGGCGCGTGGCCGGGCGGATCGCGTTGGCCACATTGACGGCGTCCGACGTGTCGACCGGCGTGACCTCGATGCCCATACGGGGCAGGGTGTCGCGCACCAGTTCCGCGACCCCGGCATAGTTCGTGTCCGAGACGACCAGGTGATCGCCCTGCGACAGCGTGCCGAACAGGAGCCCGCTTGCCGCCGCCATACCGGACGCGAAGCACAGGCAGGCTTCAGCGTTCTCGAGGGCTGCGAGCTTACGTTCCAGCTGCCGCACGGTCGGATTGCCCCATCGGGAGTAGAGAAAGCCCGGATCGTCGCTCAGATCATGGGCGGAAAAGCCGCCGGCCTCTTCGGAAACGAAGGTCGAGGACATGACAAGATTGGGCGCCGACGCGCCGGTCACCGGGTCCGGTCCTTCGCCGGCATGGATGGCGCGGGTGCGCAGGCCGCCTGCGATCTCGCGATTGTCTTTGCTGCTCATGATGTGTTCTCCAGATCTCGCGACCGCCGTCTACAGCAAAGCCGCCCCGGTGGCAAACAGGCGTTCGTTCGCCCGCCGTGGTCGCCGCACCGCGCATCGGCGTTGCCGCACTATGGAACGCCGCGGCCATGCGCGGGGTTTTGTTTTGCCAGGGCCTGGAGCTATACTGTTTTTGTCGCAGGATCGCCGACTTGCACAAACAACACGACACCCGCGTTTGGTGGTCCTGCCATGCCGTAAGCAGTTGGGAGGAAGTTATGTGTCACGTGTTTGCAGGGCAGGATCCGGGCAA
>JBPCWF010000424.1:0-4191 GCA_051009775.1 Hyphomicrobiales bacterium
ATGCTCGGCAACCTGATCGAGCTGCAGTTCGGCCAGGGGCGCAACTGGCCGCTGGGCGCGGCGCTCTCGATCACCCTGCTCGCGATCGTCATGATCGCGCTCCTGACCTATGTGCGCAACGTGTCGCGCGAGGAGGTGTCGCATGGCTGAGATGGGGCTGATGAGCCGGCCGTTCTCGGTCAGGCGCCAGACCGGGTTCACCACCGTCGCGATGCTGTGCTTCGTGATGCTTTACGCGCCGATCTTCACTCTGGTCATCTATTCGTTCAACGCAGGCGTTTCGATTGCCATCTGGGAGGGGTTCTCTTTGCGCTGGTATGCGGCCGCCTGGGAGAACGAGCAGGTCAAGGAGGCCGCGACCCGCTCACTGATCATCGCTGCATGCGCATCGCTGATTTCGACCTCCGCCGCGACCATGGCCGCTTTGGCGACAACCCGCGTGGGCAAGTTCCGTGGCTTCACCACGGTCTACGCGCTGATCAACCAGCCGCTGATGGTGCCGGAGATCGTGACCGCCGTGGCGCTGCTGATCTTCTTTGCCATGATCAAGGTGGCGACCGGATATACCGGTCTTGCCTATCTGATCATTGCGCACACCGCGTTCTGCATCCCCTTCGCCTATCTGCCGATCCGGGCCCGCCTGGAAGGTATGGACCTTTCGCTGGAGCGCGCCGCGGCCGACCTCTACGCAACGCCGTGGATGACGTTCCGCCGGGTCACGCTTCCGATCATGGCACCCGGTATTCTCGCCGGTGCGACCCTCGCCTTCGTCATTTCACTCGACGATGTGGTGATCACGGAATTCGTGAAATCGGGCGGGCAGGACACGTTACCGACTTACATGCTGGGCCAGCTCAGGCGCGTGGTCACACCGGAGATCAACGCCATATCCACCGTGTTTCTCGGTATTTCGGTAACCATCGTAACGCTGTTCTTTTTCCTGAGCCGAAGGAGCAAGTAAGCTTCGCATACCAACCAATATAAGGGAGACGTTCAATGAAACTGAAACTATCGGTCCTGATGGCGGGGGCCGCCATGATGCTGGGCAGCGGTCCAGCCTTCGCCGCCGGCGAGCTCAACCTGTTCAACTGGGGCAACTACACCAATCCCGAACTGATCAAGAAGTTCGAGAAGGAACATGACGTCAAGGTCACCGTCACCGACTACGACTCCAACGACACGGCGCTCGCCAAGGTCAAGGCGGGCGGGCACGGTTTCGATCTCGTCGTGCCGTCGGCGAGCTTTATTCAGATCTGGATCAAAGAAGGTCTGCTGCTCGAGACCCGTCCGGACCAGATGGAAAACTTCAAGCATTTGGACCCGAGATGGATCGACGTGTTTTACGATCCCGGCCGCAAGTACACCGTTCCATGGCAGTGGGGCACAACGGGCGTCACGGTCAACAAATCGGTCTATTCCGGTGACATCAACACGTCCGCCATCTTCCTCGATCCGCCGGAAGAGCTCAAAGGCAAGGTCAATGTCGTGCCCGAGATGTCCGACATCATGCACCTGGCGATCAAGTATGTCGGCGGCGACCTGTGCACCGACGACAAGACGGTGCTGAAGAAAGTTCGCGACAAACTCGTTGCCGCCAAACCCCACTGGATCTCCATGGACTACGGCAATATCGAAAAGATCGTCAAAGGCGACCTGTCCGCCAGCGTCTATTGGAACGGCGCCTCGTTCCGGGCCCGGCTGCAGAACGAGGACATCGTCTATGGCTATCCGAAGGAGGGCTATCCGCTCTGGATGGACAATGTGGTGGTTTTGAAAGACGCCAAGAATGTCGAGAATGCCAAGGCGTTCCAGAACTTCGTCATGCTGCCGGAAAACGCTGCCCTGATCTCCGCCTTTGCGCGTTATGCCAATGGCATCAAGGGGTCGGACAAGTACATGCCGGCAGACATGAAAGGGGCACCGGAGCTGACCATCCCCGAGGAACTCGCCTCGGCCGGTGAGTTCACGATCACCTGCCCGCCGGAAGTGACGCGGATCTACACCAAGATCTGGACCGAACTTCAGAAGTAGCAACTCTTGAGGGGAAGGGCCGGGCAGGGCCTGGCGCTTCCCCTTTCTCTTGCTCAGGGTTTCGAAAATGAACTCCGCAGCCAGTCCGGGCGCAGCCGAACGGCCGAAGACCGCCCTCGAATTGGGTATCATGCGCGGATCCCCGCCGCCGGCCGACTGCCGGATCACCCATGACAACTGGGATCGTGCGCCCTTCAACCGCTGGTCCTTCCAGCATGTCCGCGAGGTCCTGCCGACGGTTCCGGTGCGGCGCGGCGGCGGGCCGGTTCGGGCATTCCAAAGAGCCGAACAGGATCTCAACGCTCTCAGCTTCGAGATCGCCGACGGCCGTGGGGTGACGCTCTCGGAATTTCTCGACGAGACCTATACGGACGGTTTCATCGTTCTGCATCGCGGCGCCGTCGTCTTCGAACGCTATTTCAACGACATGGCCGCCGACACGCCGCATCTGTCGCAATCGGTCGGCAAGTCGATCGCAGGTACGGTGGCCGGCATCCTGATCGGCCGCGGTGTGCTCGATCCGAATGCGCCGGTCGAGGAGCACGTGCCGGAGTTTGCCGAATGCGGCTATCGCGGCGCGACGCTCGCCCAGGTCATGGACATGCGGTCCGGCGTCAAGTTTTCCGAAGTCTACACCGACCCGGATTCAGACATCGGCAAGGTCGACATCGCATCAGGATGGAAGCCGCGGCGGGACCCGTCGGATCCGGAGCATATGTTCGAGGTGATCCTGGGATTGGAGCAGGAGCGCGACCACGGCGGGCGGTTCGAGTACCGCTCGATCGAGACCGACGTGATGGCGTTCTGCATGGAGCGGGCGACGGGCAAGCGCCTGGCCGAACTGGTCGGCACCGAACTCTGGTCCAGGCTGGGCATGGAGGAGGACGCCTACTTCACCGTCGATCCGGCGGGCTATGCGCTGGCCGACGGCGGCTTCAACGCCACCCTGCGCGACTATGCCCGCTTCGGCCAGATGCATCTCGACCGCGGGGCGGCGGGCGGCGTTCAGATCGTGCCGCAGGACTGGGTCGAAGCGTGCAGCCGGGGCGACCCGTCGGTTTTCGGTGCGCCCTATACGGATGTGCTGCCAAACGGCGCCTATGCCCAACAGTTCTGGGTTGAGGACGCGGACACCCGGGCGTATATGGCGCGCGGCGTGTTCGGCCAGCTGATCCATATCGATCCGGACAGCGACATGGTGACGGTCAAGCTGTCGACATGGCCGGATTTCCAGAATACCGAATTCGGCGTCAACACGCTGCGTGCCATCCATGCCATTGCGCGCGAACTCAACTCCGGCGCTTAGGGGACCATAATGAGCGATCTCGACCTTTGTTACCTCCCGGCCACGGAAGCGATCAGGCGCTTCAAGGCGCGCGATCTGTCTCCGGTCGAGCTGATGCAGGCAATGATCGCGCGGGCCGAAGAGGTCGAGTCCAGGATCAATGCCTTCACCTTCAGGTATTATGACGAGGCGCTCGACAAGGCGCGCAAGGCGGAAGCGAAATACATGAAGACCGACGGGCGCGTGCGCGCGCTCGAAGGCCTGCCGATTGCGATCAAGGACGAGAGCTACATCAAGGGCAAGCCGACGACGAATGCGTCGCTGACCATGAAGGACTTCGTCGCCGACAAGACCTCGCCCCTGAACGACCGGATCCTGCGTGCCGGCGGCATCTGCCATGCGCGCACCGCGACGCCGGAATTCTCCTGCGCCGGCTACACCAACTCCAGGATGTGGGGGGTGACGCGCAACCCGTGGAACCCGGAATTCACGCCGGGCGGATCGTCCGGCGGCAGCGCGGCGTCTCTGTCCGCGGGCACGAGTACGCTCGCCACCGGCTCCGATATCGGTGGGTCGATCCGCATCCCGGCCTCGTGCTGCGGGCTGATCGGCTTCAAGGCGCCTTACGGCCGCAATCCGGAAGAGGCGCCGTTCAACCTCGATTTCTATTGCCATACCGGGCCGCTGGCGCGCACGGTGAGCGACTGCATTCTGCTGCAGAACGTCACCTGCGGACCGCACCCGCACGACATCGCGACGCTCAGGCCCAAGCTCCGGCTGCCGACGAACTACAAGCCGATCGAGGGCTGGAAGATCGCCTTCTCCATGGATCTCGGCTTCTTCGAGGTCGACCGGGAGGTTCAGGCCAACACCCG
>JBPCWF010000425.1:0-3868 GCA_051009775.1 Hyphomicrobiales bacterium
ACCGTCGGCGAGAACGTCATCGTCGGCGGCGGCTACGTAATGCATTAAGACGTTTGAGGAGGCGGCCCCCGTGAAGTTCGGACAATTCAACCTGATGACGCTGCCGGACCGCAGCACTTCACAGGCCCGCGTGATCGACGAAACGACGACGATGGTGCGGATGGCCGACCAGATCCCGCATTTCGACATCGCCTGGTTCGCCGAGCACCATTACTCGAACTATTCCATGTGTCCGTCGCCCCTGATGATGGCGTCGAAATGCGCCGGGCTGACCGAACGCATCAGGCTCGGCCCCGCGGTCCTGGTGCTGCCGCTCTATCATCCGGTCAGGGTCGCAGAGGAAATTGCCTTTCTCGACCTGCTCTCCGGCGGGCGCAGCGTCATCGGCTTCGGCTCCGGCTATCAGGAGTTCGAGTTCTCAGGATTCGGGCTCGACATCGAAGACAAGCTCACCGCGTTCCACGAATGCTGGGACGTAATCGAACGGGCGCTCAGGGACGGCGTCATCGGCAAAGACGGCAAGAGCTTCCGGCTCCCCGACCGCCCGATGGTTCTGAAACTGGCGCAGGACGGTTTACCGGACGTGTTCGTGGCGGGCACCAATCCGAGCCTGGTCGAGCGGGTCGCGAAATCGGGCTATACGACCCTGATGTCGCCGGGCTTCCAGGGCCTGGAGAAGATGCAGGATCTGCGCAACCAGGTCGACCAGGGCTATCGCGCCGCCGGCGTCGAGCCGGACACTGCCCGGATCGCGATCCATCGCTACATTCACATCACCGAGGACAAGGCCGAGGCGCTGGAGGCGGCCGAATGCATCCGCTTCATCGCGCGCACGATCTTCACCATGGTGCAGGGCACGCCCAACATGGACGGCCCGTTCATCACGCCGGACCCGTTCGACGGCGAGCCGTCGCTCGAACAGATCCTCGACAATGCCAATGTCGGCGATCCCGAGACGGTGGCGGAGAAGATGGCAGCGGAGATCCGCATTGCCCGTCCGCACCATTACAGCTGCTTCTTCTCGATTGGACCGATGGAAGGCGCCCGGGCGATCCGCTCCATGGAGCGCTTCGCCACCGAGGTCATCCCGCTGCTGGAACGCGAACTCGGCGATCTCGACACGCTCTATGAGCCCGCGAAGGGCGCTGTGGCGGCCGAGTAGAGCTTACCCGGTGGTGCCCGTCGGCTTGCCGTCGATGCTGGTCTGGTTCTTGCGTTCCCAATAGGCGCGAACCCCCTCCTCGCCCATCGCGTCGTAGAACGGCAGAAGCTCCGTCTCGCCGCGGTCACGCTTGAACTCGTAGACCGGCACACCTGTGCCGCAGGAGGTCTGCACCAGGTCGATGTCGAGATCGAAAATCTGGCGCGACCCGGGCAGCGCCGGGAACAGAGGCGACAACCGGTCCCATCCGGGGTCGCGCGGATGATAGGCGCGCGCCCGGCCGTAGACGCGCAGGATCATCGGCTTGTCCTCGAAGGCGCAGAACATCAGCGTCATGCGGTCAAGCTCGCGCAGATGGGCCGCCGTTTCGTTGCCGCTGCCGGACAGATTGAGCCAGACGATGCGCGTCTCCGAAATCACCTTGAGCGTGTCCATGCCCTTCGGCGACAGGTTGACCCGGCCGTCCGGCGCTGCGGTGGCAACGAAAAACAGCTTCTGCTCCTTGATAAAACTGATCAGCCGGTCGTTGAGAAACTCTCTGCCTTTGCTCGCCATGTGCCATCCTCATCGGAGAATTGGATCGGACGGGTTTGATATCAGGGCACAACTGACAGCATGGTGGCAGGAGCAGATCACCCGCCCGCATTGACCTCAAGCTGCTGCATGAGGCCGTGCACGTCGCCGAGCACCCAGAGATCGGCGACCTTGCCGTCGCGAAAGGTGAAATGGGCGCTGCCGTGCCACTCGACCCGTTTGCCGGTGGCGGCGAAACCGAACATGGCGGCGCGGTGCACCCCGTGGAACAGCATCTTCGCGACCACCCTGTCGTCTTCCTCGGTCATTTCGAGAATGTCGCAGACATAGTCGCCGAGGGATCCGGTCACCTGGTCGACATAGCCCGCGAACTGGTCGTGGCCGACCAGCACCGGCCCGAGCGAGCCGCGAAAGGTGAAGTCGTCATGGAATATCTCCGGGATCCGGCTCTTGTCGGCCTTGTTCCACATCTCCCGGTAAAACAGGTCCACCACTGACTTTTACTGTGACATGTTCGCTCTCCAGGCGCCACTGTGTCGGACAAACCGGCCGCCCACAAGGCCCCGGGGCTTGTGTTGCGACCGGTCCGCGTTAGAGTTTGGGGTGAGACGCGGAGCACAGGCCATGAAACTTACCGCATCGGAACTTGAACGCTTTCACGAGGACGGGTTCCTGATCCGGCCGAACCTGTTTGCGGCCGAGGAAATCACCGCCATCAACGACGCCCTGACCGCGGTCTACGAGCAGGACACCGACGCCAATATCCGCGAGAAAAAGAGCGGCGAAGTGCGCACCGCCATGGGATTGCACACGCGCAGCGACCTGTTCCACCGCCTGGCGCACCATCCCAGGCTGGTCGAACCGGCCCGGCAGATCCTGGGGCCGGAACTCTACATCCAGCAGACCAAGGTCAATGTGAAGTCGGCGTTCGACGGCGAGGCCTGGCAATGGCACTACGATTTCGCAACCCATCACGCGGATGACGGCGTGCCCGCGCCGCTGGCGCTCAACCTGCATGTCTTTCTGGAAGACGTGACCGAGTTCAACGGCCCCTTATGGTTCATTGCCGGCTCGCACCGCCACGGACCGCAGCCGGCATTTCACGACACCGTATCGACGAGCTATCCCTTGTGGGTGGTCGACACAAAGGTGGTGAGCGAACTGGTCGATCAGGGGCGGATGGTCTCGGCCACGGGACCTGCCGGCACCGGGCTCATCTTCGGCGACACCCTGCTGCACTGCTCGCCGCCCAATCTGTCGCCGCATCACCGGCCGATCTTCTCGCTGATCCTCAATCCGGTGAGCAACCGTCAGACCGCATTCGCAAGGCCCGAGTTCAAGCACCACACGGATTTCTCGGCCGTAGAGCCGCTCGGCGCGGACTGCCTGTTGCCGGCCGGCGCCTGAGGCGTCACGCGACCGGCGTCTCCGCCTTGCCGATATGGACCGCGAGCAGGCAGCCATTGGGCGCCTCAGACCAGTGCTGGGTGCCCGCCTCGAGCCACACCAGATCGCCCTTGCGGTAGACCGTGCCGTCATTGTCGATGAGCTCGCCCTCGAGCACCAGGAACTGCTCGTCCCGGGTGTGCTCATGGGGTTCGCTGACCGCTCCGGGCTCCATCCGGTAGACATGGAAACCGACGCCAAGGGGCTCATCGGACTTGAGCTGAAGCACGCTGGTGCCCGAGGGCGAGCCGTCCCGGTTCGGCCACTCCGTGTAATCGGCATCGTGAATGTTCGCCACCCGGCGCTAGCGATCCTCGATCTGCTTCATGTCCTGCTTCCTCCACGCGCCGCAGCAGTAAACACCGGCGACCTTCCGCCGGCAAGCCGGCGCGGCATCCTCCTGGCCGGGCGACCATGAACACGGCACAGGCGGGTGACGAACCTATGCGCGAAACGATGGTTGCAACACGCTCAAAAAATTGCTCTTTCTTTCGCCCGAATTAATCCGTAAGTGGTTACGCGAGGATGCAGTCGCCGGATGCGATGCGTCCTCGACCGGACTGCCGCTCAGGCACGGCCGGGGGCTTAATTGTTGAAGCAGTACGTGGGCCCGGCATTTCATCATGACACTTCTGCGCGGCATTGACGGAGATGCATCCCCGGCATCATGGCTTGGCCTCGTCGCCCCGATACTGGGTATCGCACGCCAAGGGGAGCGCTTGATGA
>JBPCWF010000426.1:0-6947 GCA_051009775.1 Hyphomicrobiales bacterium
TGCAGGTGCTCCTTGCCTCCAAAGGCTTCAAGGTCGGTGCGATCGACGGCCGGCTCGGGCCGAAGACCACAGCGGCGCTTCGCGCCTATCAGCAGCGCACCGGCCTGGTGCCCGACGGCTATGCCAGCGTCAAGGTCCTGGAGCGACTGCGCAGTGGCGGCTGATCCGCACAGGTGACTGGTATTGCGGCCCAGCCTGCGATACATCTGTTAGCCGATGTAACGATGTTCTGGTGGCCGCACGGAACGTGAATGGTGCCGCCGGACAGGCCGCAAGCAGCGATGATCCCGACCCGGAGACTGACATCAGCCCTGCTCGCCCTCCTGGGCCTTTGCACCTTGTTTGTGCCGGGCGACGCGCGCGCGCAACAGACAACCGTGGAAGACCAGACCGTGGTCATCTCGGAGGAGGGTTATATCCAGCGCGCCCGCGACAGGTACAATCTCTACATCTTCGGCGATCGGTTCGGGGAGGGCATGACCGCGGGCTTCACCCGCGCGCTCGCCCGCAACAAGAAGTTCAAGCTGGTCAACAGGTCGCGCCGGGGCTCGGGCCTGTCCAGACCCGACCTCTATGACTGGAATCTGGCGCTGGGCAAGATCATCGAGCGAAAGCGCGTCGATATCGCGGTCATCATCCTCGGCGGCAACGACACCGCGAGCGTGGTGACCGAGCAGGGGCGCTACAAGATCGGAACACCGCAATGGCGCGAGGCCTATTCCGCCTATATCGACCGGTTTCTCGCGCAACTGAAGGAACACGGGGCCGCGGTCTACTGGGTCGGCCTGCCGATCATGGCCAAAGGCAAATATGACCAGGCAGTGCAGGTGGTCAACGAGGTTCACCGGGAGCGGGTCGGGGCGGCAGGAATGAAGTACATTTCGGTCCGCGAGGTGTTTGCTGACGACAAGGGCCGCTATACCGACAGCGGCTTCGGCATAAACGGCAAATTCATCAGGCTGAGGTCGAGGAACGGGGTGAACTTTATCAAGAACGGCAACGACAAGCTGGTGTCGATCGTCAACAAAGTGCTCTCCAAGGACGTGAAAAGGGTCGAGTCGGGCGGCCTCGACGCATTCGAGGAGACGGTCGGCGGCAAGGCGACGGAGGTGCGCACGTCGGCCCTCGACCTGCCGATTTTCGGCCAGGTGACGGAGACCGGTGCCGCCGTGTCGGTCGATCTCGGGCCGAAGATCACCCTGGTGACGCGTGAGGGTGGGGGCAAGACCCAGGGTACGCAGAGCGCGGCCAATGTGGCCGTGCCGACAGGCAGCCCATCGTCCTTCGCCCCGAAAGTCGCCGCCGGATCGGACGCCGCGCGCGTCCTGGTCGACGGCGAGGCCGTGGCAGCGAAACGCGGCCGGGCGGACGATTTCTCCTGGCCCGGACAATAGTCCCGGACACCGGTCTCAGCGCTGCACTCCCGGGTGGGACTTGCGTTCACGAAACCTGAGGGCGGAGGCTTGTGTCATGATCAGTGCTTTTCGCATGCTGCTGACGGTTGCTCTTGTTGTGAGCGGGGGCCTGCCTCTGGCTGCCGCCCCGGAGGCGGTGGAGTTCCAGGGCAGGGCAAAATACCACAAGAAGACGGTGACGCTGAGCGGTGAACTGTTCAGGCCGGAGGGGGCAGGACCGTTTCCCGCCGTCGTCCTCATGCATGGCTGCGCGGGCCTGTCGCCGCCGGTCCATGACGGGTTGCGCGCCCACGCGGAATACCTGACGCAACACGGTTTTGTCGCGCTCATCCTGGACAGTTTCGGGCCGAGGAAAAACGCCGGCGGCTGGGTGTGCAAGACCTACGGCCGCCTGGGCGCTGCCCGGCGTTACCGCACCACTGATGCGCTCGATGCCGGGAGATTCCTGCAGGCGCAGGATTTCGTCGACGCCGACAACATCTTCCAGGTCGGACAGAGCAACGGCGGCAGTGTCTCGATCCGCCTGGCGCAGTTCGTCGAGCCGGTGTTCCGCGCGATCGCCGCCTACTATCCGTGGTGCGGCGCGTTCAACGGGCTCGGAAACAATGCCACCCTCACATCACCCCTGATCGTGTTCGGCGGAGAGGCCGACGATTGGGTGCCGCCGCAGAAATGCAAGACCGTTGTGGCGAGTGGAACGGACTACAAGGTGATCGTCTACCCGGACGCCGCCCATTCGTTCGATCTCAATATCAAGCTGCAGAAGTATCAGGGCCATTTGGTCGGCTACAACCGGCCGGCGACACTCGACAGCCGCAGGCAAATGGTCGCGTTCTTCCGCAAGCACTTCACGGCGGCTCTGAAATCCCGGGCACCGGCGCAATAGCTCCGACGTGTCTGAAGAGTGACGCCGGACCGGGGATTGTTCCCAGCTCCGGTCAGCCCTTGTGCGACACGAACCAGACGTTCATGGGGTCGTGCGGCAGGGTGTGGCGCTCGACAGCGGCGAAGCCTGCCGCCTTGAGCATGCGTTCCGCCGTCTCCCAGCCCCACATGGTGTCGAACAGCCCGGTGCGGTGGCCGATCGAAAGCATCATGGCGACCTGCTCGGCGAAGGGCCCGAGCGGGCTTCGACATCCCTGGAGCACCGGTCGGCTTCTCTTGCGTTTCAACGAATAAATACCTATGTATGCGGTACTGATGCGTCGTGACTTGGAATAAGCGCATCCTCAGACTCTGGGCTAGACCACGCAAATCCTGACAATTCATCGTGCCGAAGCACATGATAAGATCAGGGCGCCACGATCTTTTCCCGACAATCTGTGACACCGAAAGGCGCGGCCTTACCGCGTCGTCTCGGACTCATACTCCAAGAGACACTTGCAAATGACATCGGGAAAGGACCCAAAATGCGAGTCAACGGAACTGTAAAATTCTTCAACCATTCGCGTGGCTTCGGCTTCATCGCCCCCAAGGATGGCGGCAAGGACGTTTTCGTTCATGCCTCTGCGCTGGAGAGATCCGGCGTACCGAGCGTCGATGAAGGCGACGAGGTCAGCTTCGAAGTCGAAGACGACCCGCGCGGCCGCGGCACGCAGGCAACCAACCTGCAACTCGGCTAACCCCGGGCCCTCGAGGCGCTCCGTCCGGCGACACGCCGGATGGAGCGCCGGGGCAGCCCAGACAAAACAGACAAGACAAGAGAGGTTAAGTTTGACATCTATGAAATTCGGCACCGTGAGGTGCTTTGACTGCCGGACCGGCGAAGGCTGGATCACTCCGGATGACGGAAGCCGCGACATTATCGTGCAACGTGCGGCGGTGAACGAAGCGGGCCTCGGCCAGCTTGCCACCGGCCAGACGGTCGGTTTCCACATTGCGGCCGAACAGAACACGGCCGTCGACCTGTGGGCAACATGGTCCAACAGGTAACAAACCTGAAAATCCAAACGATGTGACCGGGAACTGCCGTTGGATGGAAGCTTTCCAACGCCGCCTCCTAGAGCATGTCTCCCGAAAGTGGGCACCGGTTTCGGGAAAAAGACATGCTTTAACAAAGAGCTAGGGCGATGACGCGAATCAGAATGATCGAGACACGCTCTAGCACGAACCAGGCCGGCCGAACCAGACCGGTCCGGGCCCGGGCCAAGTCCCATGCGGCCTATCTCGACAGCCCCAACAATGCCGCCAGTTCCGACGGACCGTCGCTCAGCACGTTGAGATCGACCGGGCCTTTGATGCCGGCGCGCCGTCCGCGGTTGTGGTATTGCCAGACGGTCCATTGCGCCTGCCGGAAGCGGGGAGGGATGACCAGACTTCGGATCCAGAACCGTTCCTGCGCAAACCGGCCCGTCAGATAGGCATCGTGGAACTCGCGCGTCGTATAGATCAGCGGCCGCAGTCCGTAGTGAGCTTTCAGCCGGTCGAGGAAGACCGCAATCTCCTTCACAACATCGTTGACCTGCGGGGAATTGCGGCAGGGGCCCATGTGTTCCGCATCGACGACAGGGGGCAGCGCCTTGGCGTCCTTCGGCACGGTGCGTATGAAGTTCTCCGCCTGCACCGCGCCCGAACGGCATTGGGTGAAGAAATGGTAGGCGCCGCGCGGCACGCCGGCCTCGGCGGAGGCCTTCCAGTTTTCCGCGAAACGGGGGTCCACGAAGTCGCCGCCCTCGGTCGCCTTGATGAAGGCGAAGCCGACACCGTCGCCTGCGACCGCCGTCCAGTCGATCTCGCCCTGGTGATGCGACACGTCGATGCCGTGGACGTCGTAGAGCAGCCTGGCGGGTTCCAGCCATGGATAGCCGAGGGCGAGGCCGCCGAGGGAAGCGGCAGCGAATACCAGCGCAAGAGCCGCCTTTTTTAGATGACGCATGAAAGGCTCCCGGTGCGCGGCGGCCCGAAGAGGGGCGATGGCGGAGCCAAGGCGGCCGCCGGCGGATGGCCGATAGTATCGGGCAAACCGGATTTCGTGTAGCCGGAGGTTTTCGTTAGCATCCGTCCCGTACACTCCAGACATCGATTATTGCGGTTGCCGGCGGCGGTGTTAACCGTCGGCATCGCCACGGCAGGGCGTTTGTGGCGCTATGAACATTCTCGGAGTGATTTTTCTGGTCGTCGTGGCGGGCGGTCTCGCCGTCTTCGCTTACTTCGTGATCTCGTTCAATGTTAAGCGCCGCCACATTGCTGCCTGCGCTTCCGAAGCGAGCGACGAAGCGTTGGAGGAGATATACCGCCTTGTCGAAGGCCTTGGTGACGAGGCCTCAACCGCGTTCGTTCTTGGCAAGACCAATCGTACGGTTTCGGAGCAGTCGAGCCGTATCTCAATTCCCGAAGGTCTTGATGAATTCGCCTGGAAAGGCCGAACCTATCAGATCGATGCGGATGACGACGTAGCGTTCCGTTCTGTTGAACCTTCCGGGAGTGAGGCACAGTTCAACGGCAAGGTCTATCGGCCCTTCGCAGTGCCCCGCTCCCGGACCAAGTCGGGGAAACTCAGAAACGCGTTTTCGCCTCAAAAGTACTTTTCCGCCAGCGATGACCTCCGGCGTGCGCTGACCCGGCTTTGCCCGAAATACCCTATGGATCTGCTGTCCTACCTGGTTTGCTCCGGGAAGGACGGGTTCGAGCATGACGCGGAGATGCAGGCGCGTATCGGCGCCGCCGTTGCCTGGGTCCAATCGCCCGAATTTCCGTCATGCGACCGTTGCAGCCGCCGCATGACGCTCATCCTTCAGGTGCCGGGGACCATGCTTCATCCGAAGCTGTTCCATGAAGGGGTGTTCTATCTGTTCGGTTGCAGGCAGCACGTCGAAGACACGAAATCCGTGGTTCAGTATTATTGAGGCGCGTTTTGTGCGCCGGGTAGAGGACTGCGGCTTCTTTCAGGCGCACAGGTCGCCGATCAGGCGCCTGATGTCGGGCGCCGAGCCCGTATCCCAGTGTGCGGCGACAAACCGGTCGGGGCGGACAAGCAGAATTGCGCCCGCATGCGCTTTCAAGCCGTGGTCGTCGCCCGCCGCAAGAACCGCATTCACCGTTTCCGCTTCTGCCGTCAGACCATCGAACCGAACGGCGACCCGTTTGAGGCGCAGACCCGTATCATCCGGATCCGTCAGCCGCGCAAGCGCGTCTTCCGCCTCCCTGCCGATCGCCACGAGCGCGAACCCCGGGCCGAGGATATCGTCGAGCAGACACGCTGCACCATTGGGAGTTTCGACCGGGAACTGCGGAACGGGCTGGCCGGTCAGGCCTTGTCCCGACGGATCGTCCACCGGCGCCCTCCAGCCGGCCGCATATGCGGCTTCCGGTTTCGCGCGCATCGGGACGGCCTGACCCGACACCGGTTGCTCGCCCATGAGATTTGCCCGGATCTCCTGCTTGGCGGCCTCGTCCAGGCCGCCGACGGGCATGACAATCTCCCCGAGGGCGACGGCATAGTTGATCATCTCGGTGATCGGTCCTTTGCGCTCGGTTTCGTAGGTGTCGAGGATGCGCGGCGGCGCAACGCCGTCGAGCGCAAGTCTCACCTTCCAGGCAACATTGAAGGCATCCCGCAGGCCGGCATTCATGCCCTGGCCGGCAAAGGGCGGCGACAGATGGGCCGCATCGCCGAGCAGCGCAATTCTGCCGATGCTAATGCGATCGGCGACGCGGGCATGGAATGTGTAGACGACCGCGCGCAGGATATCTTCGTCGGGCACCGTTCTGAACCGCGCCAGCACCGGCCTGATGGTTTCGCGCCGTTGCATTTCCTCAGGGTCTTCGCCGGGGAGTATCATGAACTCGTAGCGCCTGCCGCCTCCGGGCGCCGGGATCGAGACCATGGGCCGTGCCGGATCGCAGAAGAACTTGGAATAGCGGTCGCGGTCCGGATCGTTGACCGTGTCGATCACCACCCAGTCGCGGGCGTCTGTCATGCCCGGCATCGGGATCCCGAGCTGTTCGCGGACGCCCGAGCGCGCGCCGTCGCAGGCGAGCACGAAGGCGCAGGAGAGGTCATGGCGGGTTCCGTCCGCATGCTCCAGGCGTACCGTCACGTCACCGCCGCGGTCGGCGACGGAGAGGGCCTTCGTTGTGAACGCCGCGCGCACATGGGCGAACCGGTCAAGCCCACCAAGCAGGACACGTTCAAATTCCGGCTGCAGAAAGGAATTGCGGCGCGGATAGCCGTGGGCTGTAACCGGCGCCTCAACCCTGGCAAAGCAGCTTCCGTCGGCTGCGTAGTAGCGCGCGCCATAGCCCGAGATTACGTGCGCGGCCACCTCGTCCGCGAGCCCGGCCGCCTGAAGCGCGCGAAAGCCTTCGTCGTCCAGCAGGATGGCTTTGGGCAGATCGGAGGTCGCCTCGTTCTGCTCGACCACAAGGGTTTCAACTCCGTATGTGCCAAGCAGGTTGGCGCTGAGCAGACCGGTCGGCCCCGCTCCGATGCTGAGCAAGGGGATATGGCCGGGCAGTGCGGGAGTGCGCCCCATTGGAGTCAGACCTCTTCGGCCCTCGCCTGTTCGCTGCTTTCGCCGCGGGCATTCACCC
>JBPCWF010000427.1:0-2827 GCA_051009775.1 Hyphomicrobiales bacterium
CTGGTACTGACGGGCCGCAGAGCCGATCCGGCCCTGCACCGCATAGAGACGCATAAGCTTGCGGTGGACATCTTCCTGCAGCGGGTCGATCGCCAGCAGCGCCAGAGCCGCCTCGACCGCGGCCTCCACGGCTCCGATCACCATGTGATGGTCCAGGAGCTTCGCAAGGACGCCGCGAACGCGTTCCTCCAGCCTGCGCCGCTCAAGCGTCAGCCAATCCTCGAACGCACCACCGCAATCGGCCTGCAGTTCGAGAAACGGCCCGCGCCACAGCGCGGCGGCCCGGGCCAGCGCCTCCGGCGTGCCTTGACCGGTTAGGTCCTCGAACCGCACGGCATCGACCTCGACCTGCTCCAGGCGCAGGCGGACCAGCTTCGGCCCGGCGTCGAGGCAGGCTCGCGCATTTTCAGGCAGCGCCTGCTTCAGCCGTGACAGGGTCTTTCGCAGATTGCCGCGCGCCTGGGCGTCCGTGCCATCGCCCCATAACAGGGACGCGAGCCTGTCGCGCGGCACCGCCTCGCCCCTGTGCATGGCGAGATAAGCCAGCAACGCGCGGGATTTGCGCCGGGGCACGTCGATCCCCGTGCCGCAGGCCATGCGGAACTCAAAACCGCCGAGCAGAGCCAGACGCAGAACAGTCATAGGCCAGCTTCTCCACCCATATCGCCCCCGGCCGGGTCACGCTTTGGGTCACGCCTTGAGATTAGCGTCTCTGCCAAACCAATCATATGAGGATCATATCATGTCGGAACAAGAAGCCTGGCAGCTGTCGGACAATGCCGCGGAGAACTACGAGCAGCACTTCGTCCCGGCGATCTTTCGGGACTGGGCGCTGCGCACCGCAAACGCCGCGGACGTCTCACAGGGCGACCGTGTGCTCGACGTCGCCTGCGGCACCGGAATCGTGGCACGCGAATGCGCCGGCCGGGTCGGCGCCGAGGGCCATGTCACCGGCCTCGACCTGAACGACGCCATGCTCGCCGTCGCCCGACGGATGGGGCCTGAGATCGACTGGCGCCAGGGCGACGCCGCGGCGCTGCCGTTCGAGGATAGGGCGTTCGATGCGGTCACCTGCCAGTTCGGCCTAATGTTCATGCCGGACCGGCCCAGGGCGCTCAGCGAGATGTGGCGGGTGCTGAAACCCGGCGGTCGGCTGGCCGTCGCCGTCTTCGGGTCGACAGACGACAACCGGCCCTACCGCATCCTGGCCGAAATGGGTAAGCGGCACGGGGGCGCGGAGGCCGCGGCAGCTCTTGAATCGCCCTTCGTCCTGGGCGACACGCAAGAGCTCTCGGGTCTCTTTCGCAAGGCGGGGATCGACGGCGCCGTCATATCGGCGCATACGGGCGTCGAGCATTTCGCCTCGATGGACCGCTTCATGGAGATCGAGATCAAGGGCACGCCCACCGCCGCACACGTCTCCGAAGACGCTTATGCCGCCATGGTTGCCGATGCACAGACGGAGTTGGCGTTCTGCCGCACGGACAACGGCGCGCTCGAGTTCGAGAACCGGGCGCATATCGTGACCGCGCGCAAGACCTGATCTGCACGGGATCTGCACGGAATTCCATGGGCATCTCCATAAGTCCGACACCACCGCTGCAAAGCGGCGGAGCATCACTCGGATGTCGGATTTCATCGGAGATGCCACATGGGACCCTCACACTCAGACGCCACGGCGCCACCGCGCACACGCCCGCGCAACGCCTACAGCTTCCTCGCCAAGTGCATTGCGGCAGGGCTGCTCGTGCTTGCCGCGGACTGGCTGTTCTACGGACACATGATCGGGTGGACCGGCGGTCTCTTCGGATTGGCCGCCCTCACCGCAATCGTCACGACCCGGCCCTTTACCCTGAAGAACATCGAAGGCCGGGTCTGCCTGATCCTCGCCGGCGGCTTGTGTCTGGCCTTGTTCAACGATCCGAGCCTTTACTCCATCTCCCTGCTCTGGCTGGCCATCGCCGCGGTAACGCTGGCGCCGGTCCTGGCCGGCACGCGCAACGCCCAACGCTGGGCCGGAGCGTTCGCCTCGCATCTGATCCGTACCTGGATCAGGCTCGCCGCAGACATTCCCGCGCTGCTTCGCACCAAGCGGCGCCGCTCCGCGAGACGCCACGGGCCGCAGGTGAACCTCTGGGCCCTGCCGGTCGCCGGTTCGGTCGTGTTCGCCGGTCTGTTCATTGCCGCCAATCCGATCATCGACGACGCCGTCACCGACTGGCTGAGCGCCAGCGCGGTCAGCCCGGACGCGTTCTACCGCTTCGTCTTCTGGATCACGGTGCTGATTATCGTCTGGAGCACGTTGCGCCCGCGGATCAGGCTCCGGCCGGAGAGGCGGGCAGAGCCCGCGACACAGTCGCCGTGGCGTGCCCGTTTGATGTCCGAACGCTCGGTGGTCTACAGCCTGGTGCTGTTCAACGGGCTGTTTGCGGCGCAGAACGCTCTCGACATGGCGTTCCTATGGAGCGGCGCTCCACTGCCGGAAGGACTGACCTACGCCGAATATGCCCATCGTGGCGCCTATCCCCTGATCGTCACCGCTCTGCTCGCCGGCGCGTTCGTACTGATCGCCCTGCGGCCGGACGCTAAGGGGAGGCAACGGCCTGCGCTCCGATGGCTGGTCTATGCGTGGATCTTCCAGAATGTCTTTCTCGTGTTCTCCTGCATGCTCCGCACGCTGGATTATGTCGAAGCCTATTCCCTGACATTGATGCGGCTTTCGGCACTGATCTGGATGGCCCTGGTTGCCATCGGCCTGGTTCTGATCTGTATCCGCATCCTCCGGTCGAAATCCGGGCTCTGGCTGATCAACGCCAACTCTCTTGCC
>JBPCWF010000428.1:0-4690 GCA_051009775.1 Hyphomicrobiales bacterium
AGCATCTGGACCGCGGCCTCGACCCGAACGCGCGTGCCGGGAAGGGCATGACCGCCCTGATCGCCGCGGCGACATTCGACCGGCAAGCGGCCGTACGCCTGTTGATCAAGCGCGGTGCCGATGTCGACATGGCCCTGGATGACGGCCGTACAGCCCTGATGATCGCCGCGCGTCACGACCGCGACAAAATGGTTTCCCTGTTGCTCAAGTCGGGCGCCGACGCGGCCCTCCGTGGTCCGGACGGCATGACGGCGCTGCTTTACGCCGTTCAGGGGACAAGTCCGGCCCTGGTCGCACGGCTGCTCGAAGCCGGGGCGGATCCGAATGCCGTAACCGCTGCGGGCAACCGTACACCCCTGATCCTTGCCGCCGGCAGCCGGCGGAAGGAGGCGCTTGAGATCATGACAGAGCTTATGGGCGCCGGCGCCAGGCCCGGCATGGCGGCGGCCGACGGCTGGACCCCTGTGATGGCCGCGGCCGAACGCGCAGACATCGTGCGTTTGAAGCTGCTGGCGGATTTCGGCGCCGACGTGAATGCGGTCACCGGTGATGGCCGCACGGCGCTCGCCATCGCGGCGGGACAGGGCAATCTGGTCATGGTCGAGGAGTTGCTCGGGCGCAAGGCCGACGCCAATGCCGGCCGCGTCGGTCAGGTTTCAGTGCTTGGCGCCGCGGTACGGTCGCGCGCGTTGTCCGTGGTCGAACGGATCGTCGAGGCGGGCGCGGATGTCAACCGCGCGGGGGCTGCCGGCAAGACGCCGTTGATGCTGGCGGCCGGGAGCGACGGCTTTGCGATTGTCGATCATCTCCTGAAGAACGGCGCCGACCCCAATGCGGCCAACCCGCAGGACGGCACGACGGCGCTCATGTGGGCCGCCAATGCGGGCGACCGGCGCGTGGTCGAGCGCCTGCTCGCCGCCGGCGCCCTGAGCGGTGCCAAGGCCAATGACGGCTGGACCGCCGCCGCAGCGGCGCAGGACGCCGGCCATGACGACATTGCAAAGCTGTTGAACGAGCGGATTTGAGGGTCGGAAGAAGCTTCGAGTTCGCACCGCCGCCCTTGCCGAATGACGGATATGCCGCCGCCCGGGCCGGGACAGGTGGCCGTGCCGCGTCACTCCGGCGGATCGAGCGTCTCGTCGCCCAGATGCTGGCGCAGCATCTCGGTGTATTCCTTGGTCATGGTGTCGACGAATTCCTCGTGATTTTCGACGCCCATGATGGATTTCGCGACGAAGGCGCTGTAGCGCGCCGCGCCCCACAGAAACGCCATGTGCAGCTGCGTGGCATTGACCTTCTGGTTTTCGCGGTTGGCGAGGTCGATGAACTTGTCGGCCACCTTGAGGAAGGCGTTCGTGTCGAGCTGGCCTTCCGTGCGGGCGGCAAGCCGGTCGCGTCTGCTCATGTCTGCGCTCCAGGTGTCGTTGTCGTGCACAATCCAGCATGCGCGAAACCGGATGTCCAGCACCTGCATGTTGTGCCATCATAAATCTCATGATGAAACGCCACATCGCCGCTGTTCTGCTCCCGGTTTTGCTATACACGTCGCCCGCAACGGCAGAGGACGCCTGCAGGGCGCCGGAACCGGTCTGCGCCGCCCGCGGCGCGGTTTTCGCGATCTCTTCGTTCGATCCGTTTGCCAGCGCCGTGCGCATCGGCGACGATCTTCTGGTCACGACGCGCCATTCGGTGGCCGACGAGGCGACCGTAACGATCACCCGGAAAGACGGCACCAAACTGACGGGCACCGTGCGGCCGACAGGCCATGACATCGACCTGATCCTGATCGACGCCGAGGGTCTCGCGCCCGGTGCCGTGCTGGCGGCGGGCGGCACGGCCGATGCGGGCACCACGCTCTATACGGTCGGCGGCGATGCCGGCGGCAAACGCGTGCGGGTTTATCCGAAGGGCAGGGTGCTGCTGAAGCCGTCCGGGGAAACCGCCTATGGACGGCTGCACCACACCGCCTACTCCCAGCCGGGCAACAGCGGCGGCGCCCTGGTCGATGAGACCGGCCGGCTGGTCGGCATTGTCGCGTCGGGCGGGGAAGGGCGGTACGAGGCGATCCCGGCGCGCGAACTTGCCAGGCTGAAAGAGCTGAGCGGGCCAGAATTCGCCGACCAAAGCGCGGCGCTCGGCGGCGCCGTGCGGCGTTGCGTGGAACTGCTCGAACAGCGCTCCCGGGGCCTGGTGCCGAAAGATTGGGCCGACGGGCTCTTCACCGCCTGTTCGACCAGCGGCAACCGCCAGCTTTATGACATCGCGGCGCAGGTGCTGTCCCGTGGCCGCCAGCCGGCGCTTGCAGTCAAGATCTCGGAGCTTTCCGTGGCGCGCGATCCCAACGCGCTCAACACCCGCCTGACCCTGCTCACCATCCTGCACATCGCCCGGCGTTTCGAAGACGAGCTGCCGCATGTCCGCTTTCTGCTCGAACATCTGCCCGGGGAGCCGATGGTCCATCGTTTTGCCATTCAGGCCGGCAAATGGGCCGACGCGCCGGATCTGGTGGAGAAAGGGCTGGAGCTGATCAAGCAGCACAACCCGGCGCAGCTCAAGGCCGCACAGGGGTTTCTGGACGCCAACATACCCCGGCCCAAACTGCAGGCGCAGTAGCCGGCGCCTTACTCAACCACCGCTTCGAGCGCCGGGTTGACGATCCAGCCGTGCCTGGTGCGCGGCTCGCTCTCGCGCGGCATGGGGGAGGCGAAGTCCAGGATCGCCTTCTTGAGTTCGACCGGCGTCCATTCCGGATTGAGGCTGAGCAGCCGGGCGGCGAGGGCGGCGATACGGGGCGCCGCATAGCTCGCGCCGGACGCCCGGCCCTTGGCGCCGCGGTGATCAATCACTTCGATCCGCTCCGCCGGCACTGCGATATCCACGGTTTCAGGCCCCCAGTTCGCGTCTTCCGCCAGTTTTCCGAACCCGTCCGACGAAGTCACCACGATGGCATTTTCAAGTTTGAGCGAGGCCGGATAGACCGGCTCCGCGTCGATGTCGCGGCCATTATTGCCGGCGGTCAGGATGAACAGCAGTTCCGGATGCTTGGCCGCCGCATCGGTGAACACCTTCCAGTCATCGCGTTTGTAGCCGCCGAGCGGCATCAGCACGATCCGCGCCGGCCCCTTGGCGATGTGTTCGACAATGTCGGCATAGCGGTCGAAACCGCGCGCCGGATGGCGCAGAGGAATGAGTCTCACCTTGGGCGCCTCGGCGATCAGTACGCTCGCCACCGCGGTGCCGTGGCGGAGCGGGAAGAACGCCATGCGCGACGGTTTGAGATCGAACGGCCGGTTGTCGTCGTCGAAAAAATCGTACCCGAGGCTCTTGCCTTTTTCGTCGCGGGCCAGGCGCTGGCTGATTTCCGGCAGGGCATAGTTGACACCGCTGTCGACATGGGCGACCGCGACACCGCCCGGGTCGGTGCCCTCGGGCACTGGCGGGTTGAGCGCTTCGGTTTCCGTGATGCGGCTGAGGTTGGCGCTGAAATGCAGCAGCTGATACGGCGCGCCGTCCGGCCCGCGCAGCACCACGCGGCCGAGATTGACGCTGCAGTCCGGCGCCATCTGCAGGAAGAAGTCTGCAAATTCATAATCGTCGCCGGCGACGTGGACCAGCCGCAGGCGCTGCTGCGACGTGCCGTGCAGCCGCCCGATCACCTCGAGCACACTGCCGTCTTCCGGCCGCAGGACGCCGCGATAGAGGCCGGCTTCCTGTTCCATGGTTTCGAGACGCCAGCCGGCGAGGCCGTGGACATAGGCCTGCGTCGCCACGACCTCGGACGTGAGCTCGTCCTGCGTGCACAGGGTCCGGGCGAACGGTTCCGCCCAGAACGGGAAGAATCCATTGTCGGCGGCGGCGCTGTCCGCGGCGGCAAGCGTGACGAGCGCCCAGAGGCAGATCGTGCGCGCTCGCCGGATGACCCGATGCAAACCTGTGTTCTCCATAGCTCCGGCAGGAGGCCTTGGCCTTACCAGTGTCCAGAGCCATTGGTATTAGCTCTTTCCGGCCTGCGGCAAGTCCGAAATCGCCTCGTGTGGCGTGATTTGACAAAAGTGACGGGAAATTCGCGGGTGCGGGACCCAGGTTACCCCCGGGCGAGCCCCAGCACCGCCTCCAACCCGACCGGCCGGCCGTCGAATTCCGCCATGGCGTCGAGCAGGCAGCCCCACATGTAGCCGGCCGACGCGCTGTCGCCCAGCATGTGATAGGCGGGCGTGCCTGAGATGTCGTCGCGGATGATGATGGCGTTGGTGCGTGCGACCGAGGTCTGGGCGATGGCGTGCATGTCGAAGGATTTCGGCCTGAGATCGACGCCGCAGATCTTGGCGAACATGGCGGCTGCGTGCTCGCCGGTGATGTTGAACCAGAAGGAGGCGTCGCGCCGCGGCACCGGGACACACAGCCCGCCCGTGTCGCTCCAGCCTGCGTTCAGCTTAGCCGCCAGATCGTCCGAACCGTCGCGGCTGCCGAGCAGCAGCACCTCTCCGGGCGCGAGCCGCGCGGCAAGCGAACCCTTGCCGCAGGCGTAAGCCCGGTTGGAGGCCTCGCCGACTTTGAGGCCCTGCGTATCAAGCCAGGCCACCGCGTCGCGGCCCTTGAAGCCGGTGCGGGGCAGGGGCGAGAGGTCGGCGAGCCCAAGCCTTCGTGCGGTTTCGAGCTCCTCCGCCCCGTCATCGCCATAGGCCCAGGC